>NZ_FRDI01000004.1:314822-366746 GCF_900143255.1 Desulfovibrio litoralis DSM 11393 | reverse complement strand
TGAGGGTATTGTTTCCGGCGTCGCCTTTATAAACCAAGGGGCGGATTTAGCGGCGGGACAAGGTATGGGCAGTGCTTTAAGCAGTGCGAATGCGGCGGGAGCGGGTAATTTATCCTCTTTTGGTGCGATGAGCGCGGGTAGTTCTCGCTATAACACAGGTAGCCACAGCGATGTTGACAGTTTTTCACTTATGACCGGTCTGGGTTGGAACGCCCCAATCGCTCAAAACTCACTGCTCTTGGGTGCGTTTTTTGAAGTGGGCTTCGGAAATTATGACAGCCACAACAGTTTTTCGGGTAGAGCCTCTATTGATGGTAGCGGCGACACAGAATATTATGGTGGCGGTATTTTGGCTCGCTATAGCCTAACAGAAGGCTTTTTAGAGGGGCTTTATACCGAGGCTTCTTTGAGAGTCGGTCATGTCAGCACAGACTTTAGCAGTAACGATTTTGAAGCGTTTAGCGGTCCGATTAATGTTTCTTATGACTCTAGTTCTGTCTATTACGGTGCTCACGCGGGGCTTGGCTATATTTGGCAACTCTCAGAAAAAGCCGATTTAGACTTTTCTACTAAATATTTTTGGACACACCAAAACGGCGATGATGTAACAGTCGCCGGCGACCCAATAAAGTTTGAAGACGCTGATTCGCACCGCTGGAGAAATGGCGTGCGTTTTAGTTATGAAATCGACAAAAACGCAACTCCTTATGTCGGTGCCGCCTATGATTATGAATTTGACGGTAAGGCAAACGCAACCGCCTATGGACGTAGTATCGAAGCCCCTGAACTCAAAGGCGGAACAGGCGTCGGCGAACTCGGTATAATCCTTAAACCTATGGTTAATCACGACTTTAGCGTTGACCTTGGACTACAAGGCTACACCGGAATGCGCGAAGGCGTAAGCGGTAGCTTGCAAATGAAGTATGAGTTTTAAGGTTTAGTTTAAGAATATTCATTTTAACTTTTAATTCAAAACATTATAAGATAATTATAAGACCATTATAAAACCTAGCTTTGTAATGGTCTTGTATTAGTTTTTTAAGATTTTTCAGTATTTTCTAGTCTGGCAATAATTTTATCAAGCTGTTGTTCAAAACGCATTTTTGTCCATACTTGTGAGAAAGCGAACAGTTTTAAGCACTAAGTATAAATACCCCCATTTACAGAGAGAACTTGCCCTGTAAGATAACTATTTTTTTCTGAACATAAAAACGCTACGACTTGTGCAACTTCTTCAGGAGTGCCAAACCTACCAAGCGGAATAGACGGCAATATTTGTTCTTTGGGTAAATTTTTTGTCATTTCTGTATCAATAAACCCCGGTGCTACGGCATTTACAAGAATATTACGCTTTGCTACCTCTACCGCCAAAGAACGAGTTGCTCCTATTAATCCGGCTTTTGCAGCAGAATAGTTTACTTGTCCACCAACACCGGTTTCACCTGATGTTGACGAGATATTAACTATACGCCCTCTGCGTTTACGCAACATGAATGGCAATACTGTAGCGGTTAGGTTATAAAATCCATTCAGGTGTACATTAATGACTTTTGTCCAATCTTCCTCGCTCATCATTGCTAAAATGCCATCTCTGGAAAATCCCGCATTATTAATTAACGCAAAAGGGGTCTCCTCTTCCAATAAATGAGATAAAGACTGTTGGCATTCTCCAAGGTTTGAGACATCAAAAGGCAATAACTTACAAGAACCACCGTTTTGTTCTATAATATTTTGTGTTTCTTTTGCCCCATTGTGATCAGTAAGATAATTTAACCAAACAGTGTATTGTTCTTTTGCCAATTCAAGAGCAATTGCCTTGCCTATCCCCTTACTTCCGCCGGTTATCAATGCAATTTTTTGTGTTTTCATAGCTACTCCAATAAATTTTTTGTGTTAATATTTGTAGTTATAGACCAATCACAACGCTTACCTGTCGTGCTAAGAGGAACAGAAACTCCATAGGTGATATGCTTTGGAATACTTGCCGAGGATAAATTTTTATGTAACCAAACACGAAACGTTACCCCGCTAAGCCTCTTTAAACATTCCTTTGTGTTATTGAGAGGTACAATAAAAGCCTTAAGCCTATCCCCTTCTTTTGGCAACATAAGACGAACGGCACAGTCTTTTATATCAGGGTGGCTAAGCAGTATAGCTTCAACTTTCTGTAAATATACATTTTCTCCCCCAACCTGTACGGCTTTATCATGACGCATCAAAGGTTCAAATTTACGCTCTGAAATAAAGTTTAAAATATCAGGAGCATTAATTTCTAAAGGATATTCTTGAGAATTTCTTATAAGCAGTATTGTATTTTTCGGTTTGTCTATTTTGTTCCACCAAGGCAATAAATTATAATATTGTGCTGGTGAAAGACGTATTCCAATCACACTTGTTTCCGTAGAACCATATACTTCCACCACCTTAAACTTATTTTTCAAAGATAAAAAACTTATAATTTCTTTTGGGCAAGGAGCAGTGGCGGTAAAAATCGTCAATGATGGTAACGTTTGTGTTTTGGGTGGTTGTAATTCAAGCATTCGGCTAAAACTCTTTAAAAACAAAGGAAAAGCAATAACCGCAGCGTCAGGAGACAAAGCATTAAAAAAATCCTCTGTCGGCATTGGTGCAAAAGCATAAGATGGAACAGATAACGCCAAAGGTAAGATAATAGAAAAAGTAAAACCATAGACATGATGTACAGGCATGACAGAGATCACGCGAGATATCTTCGGTGTTTCTTTAATTATACTCCTGGCTTCTTCCAATAGAGCAGAAAAAGAATGTTTGTGTCTTGTGGCAAGATGGGTACTGCCTGAACTGGAAAAACAAAAAGTTTGTCCTGATTTTTGCCAACATTCAAAAATAAGCTCCGCCCAGTCTAAAATATTACTTTGGGTTATCAATTTTGATACAAGCGTTTTATATAGTTTAGGATTAATATCAAAAAATATAAGTAATTTGACGGCTAAGTCTTCTTTTTCTTGTACACTTAAAGCACATAAACATGCTGATAGTTTTTGACTATAAGCACCACTAAAATACACAGATCCGGCCTGTTCTATCTGCTCTGCCTGTCTGGCCTGTTCTACTTGTTCACTCAATAAAGGCACAATTCCCATAAAGCTACCGATAACAGCCAAAAAGTGGGAAGTATTCATTGCCGAACACCTTTTTTTATATTAACGGAATAACAGGTTGAGTCTAAGCAATATTCCACACATTGTATGTTTTTTTCACAACACAACGCGTTATCATCAATATTAGATGCCATTAAGGCTATGCTTAAGGCTTGTGCTGTTGGTAGTTGTAATAATGCTGTATTATTACAACTCAAAAGTTGATTGTTTATTTGAAACGTTTTTTTTCCAATCCAACAAACAGGAAAATCAGAACCTAAAAAATTATTTAAGTGTTCTTGGGAAGTAATATTTTCTTTTCTAAAATTTGTAATTATCGTTTTATGAGAGTTCTCTTCTTGCTCCAATGACAAATAAAAACACACGGCTGATTCACCCAAAACATAAGGCAACGAAGCGTTTGGGTTTTCTAGTGTGTTCAACGAAGAGTTAAGCTTCAGCTGATAAGCCAAATTATGAAAAATAGTGTTATATTCGTCTATCGCAACCAACAATACTTTTTTAACTCGCCTTTGTTTAAGCCATAACTCTGCTGTTTGCAAACCTGACAAGACTGCTCCCTTTGGCTGACAAATAGTAGTATACGGAGTTTTTTGTCCTAACAACAAGGCTATAGTAGCTGTTGGAATATTATGAACAGAAAGAGAAAACATCAAAGGAGATGCCAACTTTGGACCAAATTCAACGATAGAGTTTAAAAAGTCAAAAGTACGTTTTATCGGACCATAACCGGAAACTAAAATTATACCGGTATCTTGTAAATTTTCACTGGAAAGACCAACATTCTTTAAAGCGTAAAAGATACTTAATAAGCCTAAACGTGTAAAATGGTCTACCTGACGCAATTTTTTGGGGTGTATAAACTCTTGAATTATAGAAGTATCAGTGAGTATTTCTGGAACATTCGCATTAAAGTTCGCACCTTCCGTCATAGAATCCGAGATGGTAACATCTTGCTTTAGACCATTAAACAAAGCGTCAATTCCGTGTCCGAAACTTCCAAGTACACCTATGCTTTCAATAACCAGTTGTTCATTCATAATCATTCTTTTTTAGTGATTACTCACCTGAGATAATTAATACGGAATTATTGCCACCAAAAGCCAAAGACTGTGATAATCCTATATTGCCTGTGATAAAAATTGATTCTGTCGTAGGGCTAATTCCTATTTCAGGGTCTTTGACAAAAAAATTTGGAGTTTTAGGTAATTGTTTTCTATTTAGATGTGCTAAAGTTAATACGGCTTCTATTGCTCCGGCGGCTCCTAATGTATGTCCGGTGCTGCCTTTTGTTGCTACTATAGGAACATTTGGAAAAAGTTCTTTTAAACATCTTCCTTCTATTAAATCATTGGTAGGGGTTGCGGTTGCGTGTGCATTTATAAAAGAAATTTTTTCCGATGAGATATTTGCACTTTTCAATGCCATATTAACAGATTGTTTTAAACCAATAGTTTCCGGGTGAGGCGTTGTTAAGTGATGTGCATCAGTACAAGTTCCATATCCGAGAATATACCCTTTTGGTATCAATTTAAGTTGTTTTATTACTTTTTCCGAAACAAGTATCATAATTCCCGCACCTTCTCCAAGGTTTAGCCCTTTTCGCTCTTTATCAAAAGGCTTACAGGGTTCAGGGGAGGTAATCATTAAGCGAGAAAAACCCGTATAACTTATTTCTGATAATTCATCAGCTCCACCGGCAATAACAACATCACATAGTCCATTTATTATCCAATCTGCTCCAACACCTATCGCATCAGTCCCGGAAGAACAGGCGTTGGTAATTGTCGTTGTTGGTCCTGTGCAATTAAAGATATGCCCTAATGCCAAAGCCGGATTGGATATAGAAAATGAAAACACCTCATCTAACAAAGGGGCTTTATTTTCTTTTAATGCTCTATAGCTCTTATAAAAATTAAGAGACGCTCCGACTGAAGTGCCTATACATACTCCAACTGAAAAGTCTTTTAATTGTTCAAACAACGAGCTAACTTCTAAAAAAGCCTGATTAACGGAATGTTCCAACAACAAAACTGTACGCGAATATAAAATGCTCGGATCAAAAGAAATGTTTGCCTGAAACACCGGGCTTTCTGACGTTTCATACCAAGTAGGTACAATAGGTATTGTTGTATTATTATCAATACCTATCAAAGTGTCTGCCAAATTTGTTCCGGCAGCAGTAATACACGACATAGCCGCCACGCTAACTATATTCTTACTCATGCTTGTTGTTTGTGTACAATATATTCGGCTAAAGAATTAATAGAGACAAAGGCTTTTTTGGCTTCATCAACATCTTTCATGACTATGTTAAAATGACGCTGAACCAAAACAACAAGCTCTACCGCATCTAAAGAGTCAAGCCCTATACCCTCGCCAAAAATCGGCTCTGCATCATTAATATCCTCAAAAGAAATATCATCTAGCTGTAACTCGTCTATAATCGCTTTTTTTAATTTAACTTTTATTTCATCGATATTATACATTAAGGTAGCTCCCAAATATTAAAAAAATTAAAAAATTGATATGGATATTTTTGAATCTCAACCTCTAATAAGGCAACATAATCTTGAGCAAATTTCTCTTGTAAATTACGCCCTGCTCCTTTGGGTATGCGTAATACTTTTGATATATGAATTTCTCCTTGTCCTATACCCGTGCGATGAGCAAACCATACAACAATAGGGGCTCCGGTTGTTGCCGCCAACATAAATGGTGTTTTGGGAATCAAAATATCTCCGTTCAACAGCTTTGCTTTTATTGTATGTTTTATACTACCAAACAGGCGATCACCTAAAAAACCGACTATATGTCCTTTGTTTAGTGCAGTAAACATCTCCAAAGATCCGGTTATTCCATCTTGAGGGTTAATTACAGAAAAAGGCGAAGTCGTGCCGGAGTGTTCGTGATAATGTTTGTCATTATCTTCGTTATCTTGATACATAACAATATGAGCCGGAGTTTTACTCAATAAAGACAAAGAGGTTAAAGCCAGTTGCCAACAGCCTATATGTGCCGAAAGCAAAATAACCCCATTACCTTCCGCTATTATTGCTTTAAGTTTTTCTTCATCATTTTTTGTTCCTTTAACCTCACAATATTTTAAAATGCCTGCCCTTGCCCTGTCTACAAGAATTTTTCCAAAGGTCAAATAAAGTCGTAATGTGTGTGTCCACAAGGTAAAAGAACCAACATTAGGAAAACGTCTTTTTAAATACGGATAACTGCGACGTTGAATATTCGGAAATAAACTATACCAAAACACAACGCAATACAAAAGACAATAAGCCAAAAACCACCCGCCCCAAGCTATCGAATAATAAAAGACAGCGTGTTGAAAACGGCTACCAAGGCTTTTGCTAGACCACCGCTTACTCATAGGGTTTAATTTCCGATTGAACACAATCATTATTTTCTATAGTGGGTTCTTTTGCTTTTTCTATTAAATTGTTTTGTATATGTTTTGAGATAATCCACACAACTAAGCCCATAATGACTGCTAACACGGGTGCCAACACTAAAGAACCAAGAATCCATTCATACACTCTGTCTAAAAGATTAACTTCTAATTCAGCCCAAGAAACATTGGTTAAAAACGCCCCGTATCTTAAAAAATATCCAAGTTCAATACATAATAACGGAACTATAGGTGGCATACACAATTGACTTATACTAAGACCCATAATTTTGCTTAAACGCAACCCACCGGTAATCAAAATAATAAGAATACTATGTAACCCAAAGATCGCCAGTGTACCGATACCCATTCCAACAGCAGCGGAATACGCCAACTTTAATGGTGTTTCATCTCTTTGTAACAATAGCTTTAAAGATTGCATAGGACGCAACAAAGTAACCACACCATTTTCTTTCACTGCATACTGTTTATGAGGCCAAGGTAAAATGGAGCGAAAAGTCAAATATGTGTTCAACAAAGAAATTCTAAGATTATCTTGAAAGGCTTTAAAGTGAGAAATACGCTCTGTTTTTGACGGGTAATATACTGAAATCGGAATATCAGCAACCGAAAAACCCGCCCATACACTTTTAACAAGAACTTCTGTTTCAAAGCTGTATCTTGTTTCCATAAAAGAAATATAGTCAAATATTATCAAGGGATAAGCTCTAAACCCTGATTGGCTGTCTTGAGTTTTATGAGATGTTTGTACTTTAAACCAAAAGTTTGAAAAAGCTCTGCCAAAACGAGAAGAAAAAGGAATGTTTTGAACGTTAAAATTTCTTGCACCTATAAAAATTGTTTGAGGTTGTTTATTAATTGCTTCTAAAAACAAAGGGATATCTGAGGGGTCATGTTGTGCATCAGCATCAATAGTAATAATATGGCTCGCTCCGATTGTTTTTGCGTATTTAACCGCCGTCAATATCGCCGCACCTTTACCCTTATTTGAGTCATGCCTTATAAAATTAAGATTAAGCCCATATAAAGGGTGTTCTTTTGAAAATTGATTATTAATTAAAGGAGGTAAATCGGTGCTACCATCATCAACGACCAACAAATTATGATGTTCGCAAAGAACACGTTCAGCAACACTGCGTAAGGTTTGGGAATGATTATAAACAGGAATAACAATTAAGACAGAACTAGCGGAACAAGATTGATTATGCAAAGGCATTTTGCATCCTACACTCCTAAGGGTGTGAAGTTATGTTATAGTTTTTAGCCTTGTTTATAGAGACCAAAGCATAATACTCTTAAGAATGCTAACTAAAGCCTATTGTTTTGTCAACGCAAGAAGAAGTTATTGCAAGCAAAAGAGTTAAATCATTTTTTACGCATAACAAGCTGATCCCATAATACACCACGATAACCAAGATTGCGTAAAGCATGGATTTTTTCCTGACCTTTTTCCGGAGGAAATATCCTTAGTTTATTGCGTCTAAAATGGTTTTTTATAATGATAGTGGCGTCAGCTTCATTTATATGAGGTGAAAAATAATAGCGAGGTTGTAAGCAGTTTGTTTGAGGTTCTATCGTACCTTCGTTAACAGCATAACGCATCAAAGGACTTTCTTCATAAATACGAATACCTAAAAAAGCAAAGACTAAACTGTTTGTAAGTAAATCAAGGTTATTTAAACCTTCTTTTAAAGTAGCTTCCGTTTCTTTTGGGCCTCCAAAAATAACAAAATGGGCAGAAGGTAAATCTAGCGAATTACACAAGTTCGTAGAGCTTAAAACACTTTCAAAATTAAAACGTTTTTTCATACCCTTTAATGTTGCGTCGCTTGTTGCATCTGTTCCAAATTCAACAGCCTTTAAGCCGGTACGCATACACAAACTAAGTTCACTCTTAGATAGCCCTGTTGGTTCAAAAAACGCTGTCCAAGGAATAACAAGACCAGCTTTTGCCATTGCCTCTACAAGCGTCAACCAATGTCCGTTATGATCATTAAACACAGCATCGGTAAAAAAGATTTCACAGCCTTTATGTCTATGTATTATATACTTAATATCCTCAATAACTGCCTCTATTTCTCTCGGGCGAACCACTCTACCTTCAAGCATTGGATAAGTACAATATAAACAGTTGTTTGGACAGCCTCTTTTAGTTTGAATATTTAAAACTCCGCTTTCTTGTGCATAAAAATCTAACAACAAATCGTCATATAAGGGAGAATTCATTTCTACCCCCTTACAACGCATATCGCTTTTAAAGATTTTGGAAATCTTTTCGTTTTTTTCAAGCTGTTCCAATAAAATACAAAAACTTAACTCACCCTCACCCACAATTCCATAATCAGCGTTACAATATTCTAATATCTTTTCGGGCATAATCGAAAAACCGCCACCCCCCAAAATTATTGCTGCTGTTGTCTGTAAACGTATTTTTTCAATTAAAAGACGTAACGAATCTAATTGCCAATGTTGTTCAGATGTAAAATAATCAACATTATCAATATTTCTTAAAGAGATACCTATTACATCAGGGCTACATTCTTTTATTTTCTTATCTAAATATTCTGATTTATTCTGTTTGGCATACAACATATCTGCCTGAGAAACGCTATGACCACCTTTCTCGAGAGCAGAAGCCACAGTACTCATTCCCAAAGGATATACAGGATAAGGGGCTTCTTCCGTATTAACGGAAATAAGTAATATGTTCATTACAGACCTTTTTTCCAATTTTCACAAAACTGCACAAAAAAATCAGGTAAGGCCAAACAAAGCTCGTTATTTTCTGCCTGTAAAAGAAGCTGTACCGTGTATGCTGTTGTTAAGAGCAAGTTATTGCTATCATGTATTTCATAAGAAAAATTTAATTTCGCAGCTTCGCTATAATGTAATCTGGCGGTTATATTAACCTCTTCACCAAAGGTAAGCGGTGCAAGATAGTCAATGTGCATTTGTTTAATCGGAAGAATAATTTTATAGCGATAAAAATCCATATATCCAATTTTATATCTGTTTCCAAGAGCTATTCTTGCATCTTCCAGATAACTCGGATACCTTCCATGCCACATAATATTGAGCGGATCAATCTCTTCAAATCTGACTTTTCGGCTTACACTACAGCACAAAGGCGGTGGACTATCAGGTGAATCAGGTTTAAAATAAGGAAATCTTTTTAGCATATTTTAACTCAAACCAAGAACAAAGGTTATCGTGGCACAAATTTCTTGTTTTATCATCAAGGTAGCTTTGGCAAGTCTTTGTTCGCCTTTTTTCTCTTTAAAAACCACAACCTTTATTTCTTCTTTAGGGCGAATCATACGCATAAATTTACAACGTTTAATATTGGTTAATTTTAAATTTGTATCAACTGACGCAACATAAACCGCCAACATCACTTGAACAACGCCCGGCAACACAGGGTTATCAGGAAAATGTCCGTCAAAATATGGACTATCTTCTTGAAAACAAAAGTTTCCTACGTTGTTATTTTCGTCTGTTATTTTAATATCACCCAACTGACTATGTTTTATATACCCTGATATACTCACTGTTGCACCTGTTTTTCAATCTTGCTTGTTATTGATACTGTAAATTTTTTATTGAAATCTGTGTAAATCTGTCTTTCTTCAACAACGCTTTCTTTATTATCGGATAAAAGCCAAAGCCCCTGAACACATTCCGCCACATATCTTTCCAAACCCTTAATACGCTTCATTCCGGGGTGCATGGAGCGAACATAAAAAGAGTCTTGGGTTACAACAATATCAAACAAAGTTGTCATAGACGCAAGTCCAATCACTCGGGCGAGTTTGTTATCAGAATCAAGATATAAGATACCATCAAAAGCTAACTCTTCTTTATTGTTAGCAATATTTACCTTTATTTTTTGACGAAAAATTTTTCCGTTAACAATAAGCGGAGCTTCTTTGGGTGTATTCGGTGTATTTAAGTCATTGTTTACAGCACAACCGCTTAAAAAAACACTTAAAGCAAGTTGGCAAAACAAGCAACACCACAAAAGAAAATTACATTTTTTATTAAAAAACATAAAGTTATTTCACCTTTTTTTCTAAAGCGGGTATTAGAAAAAGTGCAGTTAAAAGAGAAATACTCATACCACAAAACACCGTGATTCCCAATGAATGCAAGGTTGGGTGTCTGGCAAAGGCTAAACAACCAAAAGTAGCAATTGTTGTAAGTGCTGACAAGGCGACTGCTTTCTTCGTATTGTTTTGTTCTGTGGTTCTATATACCATAAAAATTCCATAATCAACACTAAGCCCCATAACCAAAGGGAATGCCACAACATTAAACAAATTAAGGGGAACAGAACTAATATTTGTATATAACAAGATTCCAAGCACACTCAACATTGGCGGTAGTAACGCAACGGCAGTTTTTGTCAAAGAACGCAACAAAAAAAGAACCAACAAGCTCAACAACGAAAATGTCCATATGCTAAGTTTAACTATTTCTTTCTTTGACTCTTCGCCCAAAAGCTTGCGAAATTCTAACGCAGACACAAATTCCACATTTTCTTTTTTTAATTCCGTTTTAAGATTTTCAGGTAACTCTAATATATTTTCGACTAAGGTATATACTCTAAAAACATTATTTTCTGAGTTGATAAACATTGTTGTTAACCTGTCTACGCCAAGCTCATGTAATGTATCCAAAGTTAATAATGGCGGTTTGGAATCAAGAAAATCTAAAAAAGGCTGAAAGGCACTTTTCACAAAACCATATTTTTCTCCGAGTAATATGAGCTTTTTAGAAGCAGGTTCTTTCTTTTGTTCCCAAAACTCTTTCCAAAGTTGATGGCGTTTAAGTTGTGTCTTTTGTGAAGGTAAAATAGAAGCAAGACCAATGACGTGCATAGATGTATCGTTGGTTGAAAGCAACTTATAAACACTATCATTTTTCTCTAACGCTTTTTCTAATGTAGCTTCGGAAACACACAATAAAATACTATCTTTTATATTACCCCAAATCATTTTTGTTTTTTGTTCATCACGCAACAAAGCTTCGCTTTGGTAACCAAGCGAACGAATATCTCCGTCTATTTTAATATCTTTCCACAAAAACAAACCTACGCTAAACAAAACAAGCCAAACCAAGATAAGAGTTGGTTTGTTATATTGACATATTATTTTTGAATAAACCTGTTTATCATCTTTGGAACAGACAGGAACAATATGAGGAAAAACAAATAAAGCAAACAATAACGCAAAGATTAACCCGAAAGCAGCAAAAACAGCCAGTTGATAAAGAACAGGAATATTGGAAAAACTTAATACCGAAAAAGATATTACCGTTGTTAACGCCGCCAGAGTAAGAGTTTTTCCCTGAATATTCAGGTTATTTATGCGTTGACTCTGATCCCCCTGCAAAGCATAATAAATATGCACGGCATAGTCAGTCGTAATACCCAAAACAACACCACCAAACCCAATTACTATTCCCGATATTGAACTAAAAAACAATCCGGTAAAAGCACTCGCCACAGCTAAAGACATAATCGGAATACACAGTAACAACAAAAAATTCCAGGAACGCAAAAAAACGATAAATAGCCCCACTATCAAAACCAAAGATAAAGGAATTATTTTTTTTAAATCTTGTTGAATAATATTTGCGTTTTCATATGTATGCCTGTGAGCTCCGCTAACAATAACAGATACGTTTTGGGGAAGCGTTGTAACAATATTATTTATAGTAGTCATAAATACATTCGCCGCTGACGAATCATTCATATGAGTGTTTGCCGTAACTATCAACATACCATATTTTCCGTCATCAGACAAAATATAACCGTCTTTCAATTGAGTATTAGGCACAGGTCGCAAGCTTTCCAAACTATCTTTCAACAGAGTATAAAAAGCAAAAGGATCATGGCTCATTACAGATTGAAAAAACACACCTTTTAAAGAACGTAGTCCGTTTATATAATTTTTAAAAGTAAGGTCTGATTTTTCAAAAATCAATTGAGATATTTCGTCCGGATACACTCTTTCCGGTAATAATGACGGTATATACCGAAGAGCAGAAATAATTGTTTTGTTGCTAATAGACTGGGTATTATTTTTTAAGACAATGATGCCTGAACTATCAAGTTTTTCTTCAAGTTCTTTCATTATTGGAACAGGGTCATTATCACCGTTACTGACCGTAATAACCGTATATCGCATAAATGGTGCTGATCTTAACAAAGAAAACTGTTTGGCAAGTTCAGGCGGAGAATTAGGTAGAAGCACCAGAATATCTTCTTTTACCAACAAAAATGATGAGACAAAACAAGATAGTATAAAAACGATTCCTGAAAAACTCAAAAGAAGCCTGCGAAAAGGTATGCAGCGTTGATATATTTCACCGACCAGAAGTCTAAACACTACTGAAAAACCTTGTTCACAAGAGAATTGTTTAGCTCGTGGTTAAAAAATTCCAAACGTGTTTCTCCTCCGTTTTTTTCTTTTAGTAAAACATTAGAGGCAAGACCGTTTAAGACAAAAGAAATTGTTAGCGATTTAACAACTTCTCCTATTTGTGGATTTGTCGGAACAAGTTCAAGTGTTAAGGGTTTTTCGCTTATCAGAATTACGGAATAATCTGCCAAAATTCGAGATACATCAAATTGCACCCACATAATAAACTGTTCTCCGAGAAAACTCCCTAAAACATCTTTAGAAGCAACAGAACTTTGTGGCGTTGGTTTGTCTTCAGTCCATCTGTTTATAATACCATTGTGTAAAACAAAACCTTCTTTAAAAGGAAAGGTATACTCCCATTTTATGGAATTTGGAGCCAAGAAAAACAAATGCCCTTTTGAAACAATTGCATTTTCAAGCAAGGGAACAGAAGTAGTTTGAGTAAAATCACAAGAAAATGATTGTACTTGTGGCGAATGTGCTTTTAAAAGCTTTGTCAACTCAGCTTGTTCAAGCGGAGAACCAGCATAACAAGAAAATGGTGAAAAAAACAACAGACATAATAAAATTAAAAAAGAACGCATCAGCATAGCCTACTGAGATGTATTAGGCAAATATACTTTAATATTACCTTCAGCACACAAGATATTATCTTTGTATATTTGAAATTCTAATACTGTTATCTGTTCAAAAACAGAATTAATTAAAACCTTTATCGTGAGAATATCATTAACGGAAGCAATATGATGAATAGTAAAATTTTGCACTCCCACCAAAAAGCCTTCTAAAGGTGAACGCCCTTGAGCCTGTGCCAAAAAACCCATCATCGCACCGGCAGTTTGAGCCGCTAACTCAATATAAGCCGCCGGGTTAAGATGTTTTCCTTCTATAAAAATAAAATCATCATTAAGACAAACCAAAGCAGTAGCACTATTCTCATCACAAGCAACAAGAGTATCTATACAGCACATAGAATTACGATGCGGTAAAACTTGCACAGCTTGAACGGGTAAAGTTATCATTGTTGTTAGTATCAAAAAACACTACTAAAATAGTGCAATAATTACTTTATATTCTTGCCATTTCAGACATAATTGCATTATGCAAATTACGCACCCAATTGTTGTATTGTGGGTGAATTGTTCCATCTTTATATTGCAAGTTCGTGCTAGATTTATAAACAATAGAGAAAGAATGTGCGGTATAAGGAATTTCAACAACTGCGACATGGTTACGAATATATAAAGTGGCGGTAATAACACCCGGAGTTGTTTTTGAGGTTTGCCAACCAAGACCACTAGCACCGGCAACTATAGCCTTTCCAACCTTTTCCAAAGACTTATTATCAGAAAGTGTCGCAACACTAGAGTCAGTAAAGTTCATAACGGGTGCATTTCTGCGACAACCGGTTGTGAGCATTATAGTCAATAAAATCAAAACGCTTAATAAAGTAAAAGTAGATTTGGAAAGATTCATTTTTTATTCCTCTCTGTTTGGTTGGCTTGTAATTCATTTTCTATTAACAGCTTAACATGTTTACGCAACATATAGTATGCTTTTTCATTATACTGTAAAAAAGCAGTGGCGTCAACAGATGGCAAAATAGTAATTGTTATATTTGTCGGACGTAAAAGAAAAGCCCCCTTTCTTAACAAACGCCCTGTTCCATCTATACAAATCGGAACAATAGGCTTCATTGTTGCAACGGACAAATGAAAAATGCCACCGTGAAAACGCCCAAGTTTTCCGTCTTTGCTACGTGTACCTTCCGGGAAACAAACCACGCTGGTACCTTCGTCCAACAAATTTTTTGCTCTACTTAATAAATTTTCCGAAGAAAGCTTGCTGCTGTTTAAATATCCTGCTTTAATCATAAAAACATTGTATATCGGAATACTAAACGGCCAATTTCCAACAATAAAAACTAGAGAGCGAATAGGGGTAAAAGCTATGCAATATGGGTCATAAAATGATTGGTGATTTAGAGCGACAATACAACAATCAGGCATATCCGTATTTTTATTAATCACGGTAACAGGAATAAATAGTTGTACTAACCAAGCCCAAGTTTTTCCATGCCACCAAATAATATGTTGTATAGATTTAGAGACAGAAAAAGAACAAGCAAAGCGAAAATAACAATAAGCAAAAGGCCCCCAAACTAGAGCAAGGGCAATAAGCAACAATAAGCCGATATGCAAGACCGCTGTTAATACTATACAATGCAGACTATATAATATTTTCATTGATGCACAATTTAACTCAACTCAGCTTTTTTCTTAAGCAAGTATTGATGTAAATCATTGACTGTTCTGATAGAAGAAAGTTGTGGATCTTTTCCTATTTTGACTCCAAACTCTTTTTCCAAAGCAATAACCATATCTACGGCATCAAGGCTATCTAGATTCAAGTCTTCTTTGAAAAGAGCTTCAGGAACAAAACTTGATACCTCAAGTTCAAACTCTTCCGCCAATGCAGTATTTGCCCGTGTTATAATATCATTATCAGTCATGATACTCCTTTATTATTAAACAACAATTAATACCACCTAACGCAAAACTGTTTTTCATAATATAAGAAACTTTTTGCGGGGTGTTTTGTTGTAATAATCTGACCTTAGTTGTTTGGCAAGACTTTTCAGGGTGATCAAGATTTTTTGTTGCAATAAGACACTGGCGTTCCAACATATCAAGACAGGCAGAAATTTCTATTGCCCCACTAGCGGCCATTGTGTGTCCAAGATGTCCTTTTAAACTAGAGACAAAAAGGTCTGTATCATAAAAAAGATGGTTAATAGCTTCAAATTCAGCGGAATCACCTTGAAGAGTTCCTGTTGCATGTGCATTTAGATAACTTATATCTTTTACGGAAAGTCTCGCATTTTCCAGAGCTGATCGCATACAGTCAATTATAGATTCAGGCGAAGAAGACGCAAGATTTTCTGAATCTGTATTCGTAGCAAAACCGACTATTTCCGCCAAAATCGGTGCGTTGCGTTTTTGTGCCGACTCTAAATCTTCCAATATAACTATTCCGGCACCTTCAGCACAAACAATTCCATCACGATTAAGGTCAAAAGGGCGAGGAGTTTTTTCAGGACTTGTATTGTATTTTTCAGAGGCAGCATTCATAATACTAAAAGTTGCAGAGGTTAAAGGGTGATACTCTTCCGCACCTCCACACAACATAATTTTCTGTTCACCGTTTTTAATCATTTCATAGCCTGTTCCGATAGCCTGCAACCCCGTTGAACAAGCCGCCGAAAGAGATAAAACCCTTCCACAAATACCAAGTCCGTGTGCTAAGTTCACAGAGACTGAATGTCCCATAGTACGAAAAAACAACATAGCCGTAACTTGTTCCACGCTATGGCTCTTTAAATAATCGCAAAAAAATTGTTCCATATTCTCTACGCTTGTCGTTGTCGTACCTGTAATTAAACCTATTGACTTATTATTTAAAGGTAGTTCCAAACCTGCGGAAACAATAGCTTCTTGAGCCGCTAACCATGCAAATTGAGCCGCTTTTGACATAGCCCTGCGTAAATTTCTCGATATAGCCGAACTGTCAAAGTGTTCAACAATTCCGGCAACGGCAGTATTCACACCTTTGATCTGTTCCAACTCAGAAATACGACGTATAGCACTTTTCCCCTGTCTCAAACCGTCATTCAGTTGTTTAACTCCAACACCAAAAGGAGAAACAACGCCTGATCCGGTGATTACTACGCGTTTTACACACATGTAGTTACTTCCTGTAGTAAATTATCAGTCTTCATCATATATCCGCACACTAAAAAAGCAGAAATCATCGCTCCCAAAACTCCGGGAGCAACCACAGACTGCCCGGCAATCCATACTCCCGGCAATCTGGTAACCGGTGCGGGTGAAAATTGTCGTAAAGAATGTGCAACCCCGTATAAACTGCCGTTTGGAGTGTGCATATAATCTCTTAAGGTTAAAGGGGTAGCACCATCAATAATTTCTAAACCACTTAAAAAAGGACAAGCCTCGATAGCTTGTGTACGGATATTTTCCAACATCTTTTGTTTGGCAATATAATAATCTGCTTGACGCTTACGCAACAAAGAGTTTTTCCATGAAGAATATTGAGATATTGCACCACTTGTAATAATAGAAATTCCATCAACATTGTTTTCATGAGCTTGAGAGCGGGCAATATATAAAGGTAGTTTAGTTTGTCTTGTTGCATCAATAAAAAAATTTTCAACAGCATTTTCAGGCAATACGATAGTTGAACTTTTTGATAATAATCCAATATTTTCATCACCTTGAGCTTTTACAACGCCAAACAATATATGAGCCGAGAGCGTGTCTTCCAAATTTTCCATACGACTAACGAAGGATTGTTTAAAAGTACCTGATGGAAACAAAGTTGGCAATAAAGACGGGTGTGCGGTAAATAAAAGTGAGTCGGTTATTATTTCACGACCCGACTCTAAAACCACGGCTTTGAGCTTAGAGTTTTTATCAAGTAAAACAGACGAAGCACCATCGTTACATATTATTTTAACCCCGGAGTTTACCAACTCTTTTTCAAAAGCCTTTACAAAAGACTTTCCACCTCCGATAAAATTATACGCACCATCAAGATAACTGCCCATAATATAAGCATGGTGAGAAAAAGACACATCTAAAGGAGAAACCCCATGCAACAAACAATGTGCGGAAAGAACCGCTATTAATGTTTTATCTTGGGTTAAATTTTTTAAATAATCAGCAAGCGATAAAGAAAAAAAACGAGTAATATTACTATCCTGAGACAATACATTTCGGAAGTTTAAAAACACTGATGAATTACAAACCAAAAGCATGTCATTAATAAAAGTTTTTATCGCATTAACTTCGTTTGGAAAAGATTGTAATAACGATTCTTCTAAAATACCAATATCGGAAGGTAACGGAATTTGTTTTTGTGTTTCTAAACAAAGAATATTTAAGTAAGCCGAAGAATCATATTGATGTAAAGACAATCCTGATATTGACAAATATTCTAAAAATGCTTTTAAAAGACCGTTTTTAGACATGCCACCGGTAATATGCAAACCGGTATCAAAGTATATATTTTGCCTTGTAAAACCTCGTAAGGTACTACCAAGCACCGGTGCTTTTTCAACAAGATTTACCTCAAATCCTTTTTTCGCAAGAATAAGAGCCGCAGTCATGCCGGTAATACCACCGCCGATAATCGTACAAAGTTTTGCCATAATATTTAAAAATTAAAGTCTATCAATAAGGAAGAATTTGTTCCGCCAAAGCCTGCTGCATTACAGAGAACAATTTTTGGAGGATACGGCAAATTTTCCTTTAGAATATTCAGATCGGAATATTCTTTATCTGCTTCTATAAAGTTAGCATTCGCAGCAATAAATCCCGCTTTTGCCATTAATGTCGAGTATACAACTTGCGAGGCACCAGACATCCAAAGTTCATGTCCTGTCAGTGCTTTAAGAGAAGATATAGGAACGGCAGTATCTCGAAACACAGCTTTAATATTTGTCGCTTCCATGGCGTCGCCAACCCTTGTTGAGGTGGCGTGAGCACACAAGTAAGACACATCTGAAACAGACTTTTGACCTTGAGATAAAGCCATTTTCATAGCTCTTCCAAGTCCACTTGAGCTTGGAGTTGCTATATTTTCTCCGTCGGAAGAAAAGCCATATCCTATAATTTCACCTAAAATTTTTGCACCACGTTTTTTAGCAGCGTCATATCGTTCAAGTATTATTGCCGCCGCTCCTCCACTAGGGACAAGACCATCTCTTTTAGAATCAAAAGGACGAGATGCCTTTTCCGGTTGTTGAACATGCTGAGAAAACGCACCAATCCCATCAAAACTACACATAGATTGCCAATTGATTTCTTGAGCTCCACCGCAAATTACTCTTTCTTGTTTACCTAAAGCAATCAGATCGGCTGCTTGCCCTACTGCATGCCCACTACTTGAACATGCGGCACTAATAGTCCAACAAGCACCTTGAGTGCGTAAAAGAGTATTTAGGTTCATACTTATACATGAAGTCATACTTTGAAAAACAAGTCCGCTGCCTATGCTGGTAGTATTTTTTGAGTGCAATAGTTTGTCTGTTTGCACAATTGCCGCCAAGGCACTTGAATCAGAACCAAAAATAATACCGCTTTGAGGGTTTTCTAAATCCTCAAGAGCAATCTCGCTCATCTCTAATGCCTGCATTACTGCTTCATAAGCCCATTGAGCAAAATCAGGCATTGTTTTTTTTTGTTTACGTTGTAAATTATATTTTGGAGTAAAAGGTTTAATAATTCCCGTAAGAGGAGACAAAAAACCAAGGCTCTTTCGATCAAGGTCTATGCCTATGCCTGAGTGTCCGTTAAACAAAGCTTGCGTTATCTCGTCGCAGTTATGACCAAGAGTAGAAACAGCCCCAATGCCTGTAATCACAACACGATATGACATATAACAATCCTTAATCGATAAAAACAAAAATATCAAAAAAATTTACATAACAATAAGAAAGGGGGCAATCAAGTTATTTTGTTACCCCATAACTTGCAGGTAATACAGAAGCACCCTTCTCATTTCTTTTTTGCAATGCAGTAGCATATTTTTCTTTCAAAGAGGCTTGGTTGTTTACAAACCATGTTTGAGCTTCGGGTTTCATATAGATAAGTTCAACACAAAACTTTTTATTTCTTTTGCTCCTGTTGATAGCCATCTTTATAGCCTTGTTCTAATGAATCAACCTTGCGTTCAACCTTTGCTACTGCTTTGCCGGTGTTTTTACCAACCCAGCTACATGCAGAAGTAAGACACATAATAGAAAAAACTACAAGTAGTAAATATCTCATTATACATTCTCCAAATATTTATCTTTCTAAATTGTTAACAGAAAAATATAATCTGAGGCTATTCAAAAAAACCAGAGTTGTCAATCTAACTCATATCAAAGTAACGAAACAATACAACAATATCATTCTAACGCTAATAAAATCAATAAATTATCTAAACACACTAATGTTGTAATCTCTATATTTATCATATTACTTTAAAAATAAATATGTTACAAACTTGCTTGCCACTCAGTTTCTTTAAGAAGTTTTTATTTAAAACCTCAACCATTATGGAGCATTTTAAAGTATTTATTTTACTATTGTTAAGAAACTTGTTAAACTTAATATATATATTAAAAATCAATCCAGTAAAAAAAGCTTATACATATTTCAAATTATATCTAAGCTTATTAAATAGTTAAATAGTTTTATTTTAAAGCTAAAACACTCTAACCGACAGGAGAAGACTATGCTTATTGACTGGAAAGACCTAATAAAAAACGCAACACACGCAATCACACAACTCGCAAAAGGGAATAAAAAAATCATTGATGGTATAAAAACCCTCGAAGAATCAGGAGCAACGCATGGAGCTCTTGATCCAAAAACACGTGAACTTATAGCCCTAGCGGTTGCGAGCACAACCAGATGTGATACTTGTATAGCTATTCATGCTAACGCCGCCGTAGAAGCAGGTGCGACAAGAGAAGAGCTTGTAGAAGCTCTAGGAGTAGCCATTGGCTTAAACGCAGGAGCAGCCCTTGTATTTTCATCTCGTGCGCTGGAAGCCTTTGATTCATTTAAAAAATAGTATTTATATCATGATGTTAAAACATAGTTACTCGTTTAATATATAAGCTTAACCAAAAGTCTTTATTTATAACTGGTACTAAAATCTATAAAAAAAAGAATATCCACCGAACACTATCGATGGATATTCTTTTTTTATTTAATTAATTGTAGCATTCAAACTGTTTTACAAAACCCTTAGTTTACCAAGCAGCTTTGTAGATATTTTTTACGGCTAGATCTGTCATTGTACGAGGGTTAGTTAAACCACAAGCGTCTTTTTGTGCATTACCAACCATAATATCAATATCTTTTTCATTAACAGTCTTTTTATAGCGTTTAGCAAGATCTGAAATGCTGGCAGGAATACCAACGTCTGTTGATAAAGTGCGAATAGCTTCAATAGCCTTCATAGCAGCATCACGCTTGTTCAAACCACAAGTGCAAGTTCCAAGTAGCTCAGCTATACGGCCATAACGCTCAAGGTGTGCCATAAGGTTATATTCAGACACATAAGGCAATAATATAGCGTTACATTCACCGTGTGGAAGGTCATAAAAACCACCAAGTTGGTGAGCCATAGCGTGAACATGGCCAAGACTGGCGTTGTTAAATGCCATACCTGCAAGATATTGTGCAAAACACATATCTTCACGAGCCTGCATATCCTTGCCGTTTGCAACCGCCTTACGCAAGCTATTAGCAATAATTGTTATAGCTTTTTCAGCCGCAGCATCAGTCAAAGGATTAGCCGCAGTAGAAACATAAGCCTCAACAGCGTGAGTTAATGCGTCCATTCCGGTTGCCGCTGTGAGTGAAGGAGGCATACCAACCATTAATACAGGGTCGTTTATGGCAACATTAGCAGTTACACGCCAATCAACAATCGCCATTTTTACTTTACGTTTAGTGTCAGTAATAATACAAAAACGAGTAATTTCAGAAGCTGTTCCGGCAGTGGTATTAATAGCAATATAAGGAGGCATAGGTTTCTTAGAAACGTCTACACCTTCAAAATCATGAATTGTACCACCATTTGAAACAACTAAGCCAACGCCCTTTCCGCAGTCATGGGAAGAACCACCACCAAGGGTGATAAGACTATCACACTTATTTTTTTTATAAAACTCAACGCCGTCATGAACATTCTTATCAGTCGGGTTTGGAATGGTTTCATCAAAAACTGCATAAGACATTTTCTTAGCATCAAGAACATCGGTAACCATCTTCAAAATACCGGCATTAACAATACCCTTATCGGTTACAATTAATGGTTTTTTTGCACCAACCATAGTTAATCTTTCTGGAATATGACTACTGGCACCGACTCCGATAAGAGTAACAGAAGGAATAAAAAAGTAGTTAAGTTGACCAAGTGTTGACATAATGCCACCTCGCAAAGGTTAAAGATTACAACTAAAAAATAGAAAAATGTAAACTTATAACAACATTGTCGCATTAATAGTTCTATTGAACATTAAAGCTACTTAGTTGCATGTAACCAAATTTGGAACATTTATTTGTCAATCTAGATTGAATTACTCTGAGGAAAAGTTATACCTAACTCATTAATGTGTCAATGCACTGATTAAAGTTCTTTTTTTCACTATTGTAAATAAACTATAATATGTTAATTTTTATTATAAAATATTTTTACTTAAGACAATATGTAGATTATCAAACAAAGCTTGCAAAAAATATATACCTATTAACATATTTATATAAATACAATGTTTTTTTGTTTTATAGTGTATTTTATAAAAAATGGCATAAATACATCTAAAACTTGTGCAATAAAACTCAATATACATATTACCTTTTAACAACATTATTGTTATAATATTTTTTTATAACGATATAATAGTTTATATTCATGATATAATTCGTGATTACATTTACATTGGCTAAATATTAATATATCAATAAAGCAATATAGCTCAACGGAGTAATTATGTTTCAATCGCGCATAAACCACCTCAGTGCTTGGGGTACTGTTATTATTTTTCTTATTTTTGGCACAAGGTTAATGGGTTTTGTATCGAATCCTATAATTTTATCATTGGAATTTTTATGGATACTAGGTGTAATAATTTGGGCTGCTTTTGGCGTTGTACATGAAGCGGAAGAACTAGCTGAAATGCTCGGAGAGCCGTATGGTACTTTAGTCTTAACTCTTTCTATTGTAATTATTGAAGTCGCGCTTGTCGCAGCAGTTATGCTTGGATCAACAGCACCACCAACGCTTGGGCGAGATACAATGTTTGCGGTATTAATGATCGTATTAAATGGAGTTGTTGGCTTAGGGTTATTGATAGGAGGAATACGTCATAAAGAGCAAAACTACAACATACAGGGTGCTGGTGCATATTTAGTTGTTCTGCTACCTCTTTCAGTTTTAGCTCTTGTATTGCCTAATTTTACATCTTCCACACAAGATGGTTCTCTATCTACAGTACAAGCAGTATTAATCGCCAGTTTTACTATTATTTTATATGGTACTTTTTTAATATTACAGACAGGTAGACATAATGAATTTTTCACACCTATGCCAAACCCACAAGACCAACCGGTGGAAAAAGACCTTGCGATTATAAATGCACAGACTATAAACAATGAACACCCTCAACAAAAAACTATTTCTCGATCAACAATAGCTAAACATATATTCCTCTTGCTTCTGCATATATTTCCTATTGTAATCTTATCAAAAACACTAGGTATTATCCTAGCAATAGGCTTATTAAGATTAGATGCCCCATCTGAACTAGGGGGAATTATAATTGCTATGATAGTCTTTACTCCGGAAGGAATAGCTTCGCTGAGAGCTACGACTGCTAACGAACTACAACGTGCTGTAAACCTGTGTTTAGGTGCTGCCACATCAACGATGGGACTTACTGTACCCGTTGTACTGTTAATTGGTGTATTAATAAAACAACCTGTGTTGCTCGGATTATCAGGACCAAATATGATAATTCTTGCTTTAACACTACTCCTAAGCATACGAACTTTTTCAGGAAAACCAACGACGATGTTGGAAGGGTGTGTGCATTTAATCATGTTTTTTGTATATTTATTGCTTGTATTTTTCCCTTAGTGAAAACAAATTTAAAACTATAAAAAGGGTAACTTATGAAAATATTAGTTGCTGATTTAGGTGGAACTAATTGTCGTTTTGCTACTGTTGATTTTGATAAAAATATAATAAATTGCGACTATAAAAACCTAAATATTAATTTTAACAAAAAACTTTATTTGCAAACCAAAGATTATAAAGACTGTTACGCCCTGCTCTCTTCTCTTGCCAAACAAAAAACAGAAGACGGCGAGTTTTTTTTATCTCAAAATAAAAATGATAAACCAATTGATTTGGCTGTTTTTGCTATAGCGGGATTAGTGCATAACGAGAAGGTCTTTGCACCAAATATGGCAAATAACGGGTGGAATATTGATACAACAGAATGTATAAATTCAAGCGGAATAAAAAACCTTATTTTAATCAATGATTTTGTGGCACAAGCCTTTGCCTGTTTAACGCCAAAGATAAGCAAACCCAAACTGATATGGGGCGAAGAAAAAAATCAACAAAGCAAAGACCCCATCGCTGTGATAGGAGCAGGCACGGGGCTTGGTATGTGCCTACTTGTTCCAAATAAAAACACCTTTAACTATCTACCCTCTGAAGGCGGCCACGCAAGCTTTTCGTTTGAAAACGAAGAAGAAATTCGTTTCGCCGAGTTTATGAAAAAAGAAACCCAAAAGCGAATACTAATTGGTGATGATATTGTTTCCGGGTTGGGTCTAAGTTTATTACATCAATATTTTTACAATGAAAAATTATCAGCCTCGGAAGTTGTAAAGAGTTTTGACAAAGATAATAAGGTATTAGAAACATTTGCTCGCTTTTATGGGCGTGCTTGTAGAAATTATGTTTTAAGCACTAATGCGTGGAGTGCTTTATACCTTACAGGAGGAGTTGGAGTAAAAAATCCTTGCATAATAACACAGCAAGCATTTATCGACAGTTTTTACGACTGTAAGGCCCACGCCAAAATGTTAAAGCAAACTCCAGTTTATTTATGTACGGAATATGACACGGGTTTATTGGGTGCGGCTGTTTACGCCCTAAGCTCTTTATAAAAACGACAATAGCTACTGTGCGGCTTCGTTAGCGGCAACCATTTCTCTCATAAGTTTGAGCGTTTCTTCGGCATCTTGAGGGTCAAGTTTACGCATGGCAAAACCGGCATGAATAATAAGATAATCACCAACAACAGGCTGGTCAGGCAAAAGCTGGGTAGAAACAGATAAAAAGTTATCACCTTCGCCAACTCGGCAACGCACAACACTTTCAGACTCAATTAAAGCTACTTGTAAGGGAACGGCAAGACACATAAAATCACCTCAACATATTAATATTCTTAATAGTCTTAACTATAAATTAAACTCAAGTGAAAATACTTAATAAAACAAGCGTTGATTATACTTTCAATAAATTTTTTACACAACCCCATTTTTCACACAAAAATTTTGCATACTACATTTTAAGCATTTTGGACTTCTGGCAGTGCAAACATCTCGTCCAAAAGAGACCATTCGATGGTTATAAACGCCCCACTCTTTTTGAGGTAAAATTAACATCAATTCTCTTTCTGCCTTAATCGGTTCTTGAGAACTCGTTAAACCCAAACGCCAAGAGATTCGAGCAACATGAGTATCAATCGCAATTCCGGCGTTTATACCATAGGCATTCCATAAAACAACGCTCGCTGTTTTTCTGCCTACTCCGGGCAAGGTAATCAGTTCTTCTAACGTTTTAGGAACCTGAGAATTAAAATTAGACTCTAAAAGGCGTGAACACTCTTGAATATTTTTCGCTTTATTTAGATAAAACCCTAAGGAATAAATACTTTTTTCAAGTTCTGTCAAATCTGCTTTACCCATTTTACTCGGAGTTTTCCAACGTTCAAATAAAAATGGCGTTACTTGATTAACCCTTGCGTCGGTACATTGTGCCGACAAAATTGTAGCAATAAGCAATTCCCAAGGATTATTTGCTTTTAAATGTCTAACTATTTCAGGATATAAAGCTTTAAGCTCGGCTAAAACCAAACTCGCTTTTTGTTTTTTATTTTTTAAAGAAATAACCGCCATATTAAAACTCACAAATTAAAAAAGTTGCCTCATATTAAACTGTTGTTAATAGTGAAGCAACTTTAATTATCTATTATTTTTCGTTAACTAGTTTTGAGCGTCGATCCAACTTTGAGCTTCTTTAAGATTTAAAGTACCTTCATAAATAGCTCGTCCGCTAATAGCCCCGCTAAAACTCGTATTTTTACTAAGCGGATAAAGACGTTTAATATCTTCAAGGCTTGCAACACCGCCGGCGGCAATCACTGGAACATTGCAGATATTCAAAAGATTTTGCATCGCAGTAAGGTTAACCCCTGTTTGCATTCCGTCTCTTTCAATATCTGTATAAATTACAAAAGAAGCCCCTTGAGCCAACAAAGCTGGCAGAGTTTTTTCAACGGTTAAACCCGTCGCCCCAACCCAACCTTTTGTTTTAAGTTCGCCATTAGAACAATCTAAAGAAACGCCTATACGCCCCGGAAAAGTTTTACACAATTCGGAAAACAATTCAGGGTTTTCCAAAGCAACAGTTCCAATAATTAAACGATTAACTCCGGCATCAAGATAAGCCTTGGCGGTTTTCAAATCTCTGATTCCACCACCAAGTTGAACAGGAATAGAAATAGCATTTACTATTTTTTTGACAAGTCCAAGGTTAACCGGTTCTCCGCTAAAAGCACCGTCAAGATCAACAATATGTAACCATTTAGCCCCCTGACTCACCCATTCTTTTGCTGTTTGAACAGGGTCATCGGAAAAAACGGTACTGTCTGTTGCCACTCCTTTTTTCAAACGCACGGCTTTACCATTTTGTAAATCTATCGCTGGAAAAATTATCATAAACCCATAACCTTTATAGCACGACGCATACCTTCTTCAGATAATTCAGTTGCGGTTAACCATTTTCCGCCACGTTGAACAAAGCGTCTAATATCAAGTAAGTTGTCAGACAAGGCAAGTTGTGTCTCATCATAACGTGAACGACTGATTAAAGTTCCGTCTCTTACATCAATTAAAAAGAAGTCTAAGATAACAGAAGCAGGACGCACAACTCCGGCGTTTCCGCCTTCACGTTCTTGCCAACGCAAAACCATAGGTACAAGCAGTATGTCTACGTTCATACACTTTCCGACTTCCACCCAGTATTTAAGAGCAGAGTTAAGCCCTCTATCGCTTCTATTGATACCTGCTTCACAAGCTCTTGAGTTTTGGCTATTTACAAAAGAACGTTTAAGTTCGGAAGACAATACCCTATCAAAAACACCGTCCAAGCTTCCAACGGCTGAGGGGTTAATAATTTGATAATTTTCAGGCAAAGTTCCGGCAAATAAATCGGCCGTACTTTGAGGTTGAAAAAAACCGGCAATGCCAAGAGTTAAGTTGTTGGGTTGGGCTTTTACCGGAGCCGACCTTTTAGCACACGCTGAAACTAACGCCAACATCATAAGACTTAAAAGAAAAAAAGCCTTTACTTGCATTCTCATAATTCAATACTCCCTTTACTACTCATGATTATATCATATTTACACATAACGGCTTGAGATAAAGCTAACCCTAAACTTTTAAATACAGACTCAAGTAAATGATGTCCATTTTGACCATAAAACATAGAAATATGCAAATTAATACCGGCAGCACTTGCGAATGATTTAAAAAATTCACGCCAAACATCTTTTTCTTGCCCGGCAAAATAGTCGGGTAAATGTTCTTGTCCGTTAAAAACAAGATAACTTCTTCCCGAACAATCAATCACAACCTCACTCAAGGCTTCGTCCATCGGAACTTTGGCACAACCGATTCGGGCTATTCCTTTCCTATCACTTAACGCCGTGTTTAAAGCCTTACCAAGGGCAAGCCCAATATCTTCGAGACTATGGTGGGCATCTATCTCTAAATCACCGACACAAGTCAACTCTAAACCAAAACCACCCCAAAAAGCCATTAAATAAAGCATATGGTCGGCAAAGGGATAACCGGTTTTAATCTTGATAAGAGACGAACCTTCGAGTTTTAAAACAAGTTCGATATCTGTTTCTTTTGTTTTGCGTTTTATTTTAGCTGTTCTCATAGTTTTAGCTTCTTTTTCAGTAAATCATTAAACGTTTGATGAATTATTCTTTGTATCTTTGATTTATTTTGGGGCTTCTTTTGGGTCTTCTTCTGGGGTTTCTTCTTTTTTTCCGAAATAATAAGCTACCCAAATACTAACCTCATATAAAGCAAGCATAGGAATAGCCATTGCCAGTTGAGAGATAGGATCAGGCGGAGTTAAAATTGCCGCAACAATAAAGTTAACTAAGATAGCATAACGGCGAAAACGACGCATAGCTTTGGCAGTAACCAAACCCATTTTTGAAAGAAAGAACGCAAAAAGAGGAAGTTCAAAAATCAAACCAAAAGCAAAAAGCATTTGCAAAGCCAAACTTAAATATTCGTCCATTTTTAGCTGTGCTTCAATTGTCTCGGAAGAATAACTTAGAAAGAACGGAAAAGCAAAAGGAAAAACTACATAATAAGCGAAAGCTCCGCCAGAAATGAAAAAGAAGGCAGAAAAAAAGGCAATGGGAAGAATATAGCGTTTTTCTTCATCATATAAACCGGGAGAAATAAACGCCCAAATTTGATAAAAAACAAGCGGAGAAGCAACAAATAAACCGGCAACAAAAGCTACTTTAAGATAGGCAAAAAAAGCTTCCGGAAGACCGGTATAAATCATCTTGCCCCCTTCCGGTAAAACAGCCAGTAAAGGTTGAACTAAAAAATTAAATAAAGGTTCGGCAAAACTGTAGCAAAGTAAAAAGCCCAAACCAATCGCCATAAAAGCACGCAAAAGTCGCTTTTTAAGTTCTCTTAAATGATCAAGAAGAGTCATGCCTTCTTGAGCTTCTTCCTCTTCTTCCTCTTCGTCATCATCTTCATCATCTGCTTCTATTTCTTTTAGATCAGTAGAAGAACCTGTTTGTTCAAAACGCTCTTTTTCTGATTCATCAGCATCTGAGCTTTGACTCAAGGCTTGTGTTTCTAAATCTTGAGAAGTAGTTGAAATTTCGGTATTATCATCAGAATTTTTCTTTTCAGACATATTTAAACAGCTCCTGAATTGTCGGTAGTTGTTTCTGATGTTTTTAATTTATTGCTCTTTTCTTCTAAACTATTATCTTTCAAAATTGTTGAATCTTGAGTCTCTGTCTCATCTTTGTCAGTAACAACACTACTATTAAGCCCCGCTTCTTTGGCTTCGGCTTCGGCTTTTAGTTCTGCTAAAAGTTCAGCTCTGGCGGCTTCTTTTGCGGCTTGTTTAGCTTTTTTTTCTTCTCGCCTTATCCTTTTTTCTTCGTCAACCGCTACTTCTGTGTTAATAGTGCGTTGAAAATCAGTCGTAATACGGCGAAAATCGCCCATAACCTTACCAACGGTACGCATTATTTTAGGCAAGTGTTCGGGACCAAGCACAAGAAGTGCGACAACTAAAATAATTAACAACTCGGAAGAACCAATTCCAAACATAATTTTACCAACTTTAAACGAAAATAGTTAAAAGAGTATTAATGCCAAAGCACGTTAAATTTTATTAATAAATTTCAAACAAAAAGTTAACTACTATTGACATTAATACTCTTATAAATCAAGCTTATTCCCACTCAATAGTGCTTGGTGGTTTTACCGAAATGTCAAAAACAACACGGTTAACGCCTTTTACCTCATTAATAATACGCTGAGAAACTTTTCCAAGTAAATCATAAGGCAAGGGTGAAAAAGTGGCACTCATGGCATCAACGCTATCAACACAACGTATTGCAATAACATTTTCATAAGTACGGGCATCATTACGCACACCTGTACTTTGTTGGTTTAATAAAATGGCAAAAGATTGCCAAACCTTGCGATACCAACCAAAGTTCCACATTTCTTCGTATAAAATACGATCGGCATCTCTTAATATATCCAAACGCTCACGAGTTAAAGCACCAAGTTGACGAACTCCTATTCCGGGACCGGGGAAAGGATGTCTCCAAACCAATTCCTCAGGCAAACCAAGAACTTCACCAACCTTACGCACTTCATCTTTAAAAAGTTCACGCAAAGGCTCAACAAGTTCAAGTTTCATATATTCAGGCAAACCGCCCACGTTATGGTGGGTTTTTATAACCTTTCCTTTAGCTGAAAAAGACTCGATAACATCAGGATAGATTGTACCTTGAGCTAAAAAGCCAACGCCCTTAACGGCTTGAGCTTCTTCTTCAAATACTTCAATAAAAATACGCCCGATAATTCTACGTTTTTCTTCCGGCTCTGCAACACCTTCAAGTTGATCTAAAAAGCGATCTTGTGCATTAACCAATTTAAGATTAACACCGGGTAAAAACCTGCGAATTGAGGCTACGACTTCTTCGGCTTCAAATTTACGCAAAAGACCGTGATCAACAAAGATACAATGTAATCTTTCACCAATGGCTTTATGTAACAAAGCCGCAACAACCGTAGAATCGATACCGCCGGAAAGACCCAAAACAACCTTGCCGTCGCCAACTTGTTTACGACAATCTTCAATTGCTTTTTGAGTGAAAAGCGGAATACTCCAAGTTGATTGTAAGCCTGCGATTTCAAATAAAAAGTTTGAAACGATTTTATCGCAAAGTTCAGGAATCAACTGTTCCGGGTTAAATTGAACCGTATAAATATTTTGCCCTGCTGATTCCAAAGCAAGCACGGAAACCTCAGAACCTGAGGCAAGCAAGTCAAAACCACTTGGAACTTTTTTAAGTTTTTCAGCAAGAGAAACAACTGCATGGAACTCTTTTTCAACACCTTTAAAAAGTAAAGAGTCTTTTTTTACACTCACTTTTTCTTCTATTTTTTTGGAACAAGACAACACTTCGAATAAATTGGCTTTATCGCTTGAAGAAGCAAGAGCGTTAGCAATAACGTTTTGTCCCAAAGCAACACCCAAAACAGGAATTCCAAGCTTTAAAAATTCAGGATTTAAAGGCGGAATATCTCCGTCTTTAAAACTTTCCACACCGCCTGTAATAATTAAAGCAGACGGATTTAAGGCTTTAATTTCTTCAACTGTTTTTAAACAATGATGAAGTTCGGAATAAACGCCAAGTTCTCTAACCTTTTTGGCTAAGTTTTGACTGGTAGAAGAACCAAAATCAAGAATTATTACTTTATTACTCATAAAAAACTCTTTTTATTTAAACAACATAATAGTTGTGATTATTTGTTATTTTATTTCAACATATTAACTTTATACTTTTTGAACGGAATATTAGTTATTTTCAACTCTATAGTTAGGGGCTTCTTTTGTAATAATAACATCATGCACATGACTTTCTCTAAGCCCTGCCGATGAAATTTCCACAAAACGAGCCTTTTCTCTAAGTTCTTTTAAAGAAGCTGCTCCGGCATAGCCCATTCCTGAACGTACTCCGCCAACAAGCTGATAAATACTGTCCGTAACCGGTCCTTTATAAGGAACACGCCCAACTATTCCTTCGGGAACGAGTTTTTTTGATTTATCTTGAAAATAACGATCTCCGCTACCCTCTTTCATTGCATCAATAGAACCCATTCCACGATATATTTTATAGGTACGCCCTTGATAAAGTATTGTCTCACCTGGGCTTTCTTCCGTTCCTGCGAATAAAGAACCAATCATAACCGTGTTTGCACCAACCGCCAATGCCTTTACAACATCTCCGGAATATTTAATTCCACCATCGGCGATAACACAACGATCAAGTTCTTTTGCCGCTCTAACAGCTTCCATAATTGCCGTAATTTGCGGAACACCAACACCGGCAACAATACGCGTAGTACAAATAGAACCCGGCCCTATACCAACTTTTACCGTATCGGCCCCTGCTTCCAAAACCGCCTTTGCCCCATCGTAAGTTCCGACGTTACCGGCAATCAATTGTGCTTTAGGAAAAGCGTCTTTAACGGCTCTTATCCCTTTTAAGATATTTGACGAATGCCCATGAGCAGAGTCAAGAACTAAAAAGTCGGCTCCTCCGGCGAGTAGAGCTTCTGCTCTTTCTAAACCGTCAGTACCGACTCCTATTGCTCCACCAACCCTGAGGCGACCGTGAGAGTCTTTACAGGCATTGGGGTATTTAATTATTTTATCAATATCTTTCATGGTAATTAAACCACGAAGCTCACCCGTTGTCGGTTCAACCACCAAAAGCTTTTCTATTCGCCTTCTATGCATATGTTCAACGGCGGTATCAAGGGTAGTTCCCATAGGAACGGTAACAAGATTTTCGCTTGTCATTACCTCTTTAACCTTGATCGCTGAGGCATTTTTAACAAAACGCACATCTCGGTTAGTCAAAATACCAACTAGCTTTCCGTTTTCAACAACAGGCAAACCCGAAACTCGATAAGCACTCATTAAAGAAAGGGCATGTTCGACTGGATCATTAGGTTTTATCGTAATGGGGTCGAGTATCATGCCACTTTCGTTCTTTTTCACTTTTTCGATTTCAAGACGCTGTTGTTCTATCGACATATTCTTATGAATAACTCCAACACCACCGTTTCTTGCTAGGGATATAGCCATGGACGATTCCGTAACCGTATCCATCGCTGCTGAAATAAATGGGATATTTAAAGATATTTCTTTTGTCAGCTGAGTACCAACATTAACAAGATCCGGCGTTATTTCCGAATAAGCCGGAACAAGTAAAATATCATCAAACGTTAAACCTCTAGTTATAAGGGGGGTGTCCATGAAAAACTCCAAAACTGGTTATATACAATTACTAATCATACCTATACGCCAACAAGTCATAAAGATTTTAAAAGTTCTTATAGTTTATAAAAATTTCAAAAATCATTTTTAAGCTTGTTAGCTACTCTTTTTATGCTTGCTTTACCTGATCTGTCAAGTATACATAAAAATAAAGTTGATACTCTTTATAAAAGCAGTATTAACGCCAAAATCTAAGCTTTTTTCTTTAAAACAACAACACCCAACACGCCATAACATATACTTATATCTTCACAAATTATTAAATTATGTTTTATGCAAATCCTTTGTATAAGTCCTTGTAAACCGCCCTTTTTCATAAATCTTTTAAAATTAAAATAGTGTGTTTTTCCTGCTATCCTTTCTATAAAATGAACAAAATAAAAAAACGGAACTTCTAAATTTCTTTCAGGAAGATGATAGTCTGCCAATAAAATATAATCTGAAACTCTCAAGGCTTCCGCAATAGTCTTAGCAATATCGGCTTCTGTTTCATGCAAAACCAAGGAAATTATTGCAAGATCAAAACTATTGTCTTTAAAGGGAAGTTTGGTTATGTCTGAACCTAAAAAAATAGGTTTATTATTTAAACTCTCTTGAAAATTTAGCCCTGTTTTATTTTTTAGTATTTTTTTTTGAGCTTCTTTTAACATAGCCAAAGAGGCATCAACGCCGATGGTTTTAATTTTGTCTTCTACTAACTGAAAAGCCAAATTCCCCGTTCCACAACCCAAATCAAGAATCTGTTGAAAAGAATATTTATTACATATATAAACAACTTGCTTTCGCAACTCGGTTAAAAGACGATTTGTAAAAAAATCATAATATTTCGCTATATTTTTATAAGCATCATTATACATAACTTTCACCTGACCCATTAATAAAACCATAAATATTTTTCAAAAGATACAGGCTTTATTAAGCAATTACAAATTAATTTATATCACAACAAGGACTTTATATATATGCCAAAAACTTTTGACCTTGTTATTTTAGGCGGCGGAGCCTCAGGTTTAACGTCTGCCATACAAAGTAGCAAGAAAGGTTTTTCTACCCTTTTGGTTGATCACAACAAAAGCGTCGGACAAAAACTCTGTATCGCCGGAGGTGGTTTTGGAAATGTTACCAACCGCAACATATCTTATCAAAACTATCACGGCGAAAACCAACATTTTTCCAAATCTATTTTAACACGTTATGACTCTGAGTTTATACAAAAATTTATTTGTGATTTCGGATTTGAACTTGAAGAACGAGAACACGGACAATTATTTTTAACAAAACCGGCAAAACAACTTAGAGATGCCATGTTACAATGTGCAATTTTACAAGGCACAAAACTCGCTCTCAATGAAAACATTATCGCTGTGGAAAAAGAACAGAATAATGATTGTTTTATTGTCAAACTTGAACATACTGAAATTTATGCCAAAAAGTTAATTATAGCCTTAGGTAGCCCCGCCTACCCTCAAATAGGAGGAAGCTCAAAGGGCGTTGAGTTATTAAAAAGCTTTGGACATAAAATAATTCCTTTCAAACCAGTCCTCACCCCGTTTGTTATGCCTGATAATTGGGAACTAAAAGGCTTACAGGGTATCTCGTTGCCTGTAAAAATTAAAATAGATACGCGGCTTTTACCTAAAAAAGAACAGGCCTTACACAAAGAATATCATACCGATTTATTATTTACACATAACGGAATATCCGGTCCTGCCTGCCTGCAAATTTCACTAAAATGGAAATCGGAAATGGCAATCTTAATAAACTTTTTACCTTCACAAAATATTTTAGAGTTGATTAGCCAAGAAAGAGATTCCAGTCAAACAACAAAAAAAAGACAAGGCACACAAAAAACACTAAATTTTTTAGCTAAATTATTGCCCCAAAGATTAGTAGAACAACTTATAGATACAAGTATCGCACATAAAAAAATAGCAGAACTATCTAAAAATGAAATAAATATCCTCACACAACGCATACACGCATATCAAGCAAACCCATCAAGCTGTTTAGGAATGAAAAAAGCAGAGGCAGCAACAGGCGGTGCAGACACAAAGTATTTTTCATCACAAACTTTGGAAAGTAAAATAGTATCAAGCCTTTACGCTTGCGGAGAAATCCTTGATGTAACCGGAGAACTTGGCGGATATAACCTTCATTGGGCGTTTGCTTGTGGCTTTGCAGCTACAGAGTTTTTATAACATCTTAATTTACCGTATATCTTTGTTATTTAAGCAACACAGCGTAAATGTGATTTTTATAACTTAAGCAATTAAAATATTATTTAACAAAATATATAAAAAATTAAGTTAATTAAGCGAACAAAAGCTAAGTGTTTAATCTTATGCCGTTATACTCACTTGACATTTTACTGTAATTCAGTTTAGAGATTAACGAGTTATGAGAAAGATTCATGTATTTATAATTTTACCTAACTAAAAGGGGTGAAGGGTATGGAAGGAAAAAATAATTCCTGTACACCTTCCAACAATAAAAAAGAACCTTGTTGCACTGCGTCAAAATGCTGTGGACAAGCTCCGATTATTGTTGGTTTTGTTGTTGCTCTGGTTTTTGGTTGGTTTATTTTTCCGGGTCTTTTGTTTAGTCAAAAAGAACAACCGGTCGAATTCACTCACAAAACCCACGTTGAAGGTCAAGGTCTCGAATGTAGCAGTTGTCATGCTTTTAGAGAAGATGGTTCTTTTGCCGGAAAACCAACTCAAGCTAACTGCGAAAGTTGCCACAGCTCTCTTATGGGCGAAAGCGAAGCTGAACGTAATTATTTTCAAAACTTTGTAGAAAAAGGTAAAGAAGTACCTTGGATTTTTCATCAAACGCAACCTGATAATGTATTCTTCAGCCATGCTGCACATAAACTAGAAAACTGTGTACGTTGTCATAGACAAATGGACGAAAAAGAACTTTGTTCAACATGCCACCCTATAGGTAAAGATTTACCTTATAAACAAAACAAACTTACAGGTTACAGTGCTCAAACAATGAAAATGTGGCAATGCGAAGAATGTCATGCACGTCCGGCACACTTGCGAGACTCAAAAATTAAAAACAGTGCGCGTGCAAACAATGCATGCTTTACTTGTCATAAATAAGGGGGCCGGAAATGGGTTTAAACAGAAGAACTTTTATTAAATTTCTCGCCGGTGCCGGTGCCGGAATTACCGTTACCCCTGTTCCTTGGAGTTTACTTGATGATGTCAGTATCTGGACTCAAAACTGGCCTTGGATACCTTCAAATATTCCCGGAGCAAATAACTTTGTACCAACTGTAAGTAAATATTGTCCGTCTAATTTGTCATACATGGTGCGTCTTGTTGACGACCGCCCTGTAAGAACTTTACCAAACCAAGAACACCCTTTAGGTGGCGGATTAACCTCTTTGGCAGCAGCCGAAGTACAAATGCTCTACTCTCCTTCAAGGGTTCAATCTCCTTTAAAACGCGGTCCTGATGGAAAGCTCGTTAGAGTAACTTGGGAAGAAGCTTTTGATACTTTAACCAAAGAATTACAAAAAGCCAAAAGCTCGCTTGTCGCAATTTCAGGTGATGAAACAAGTAGCATAACAGAACTGTTATCAGCTTTTGTAAACGCAACAGGTTCTCAAGACACCTTTTTAATGCCAAGCGAAAACGCCAATGTAACTAAAGCGTGGTCTCTTATGGGCGGAAAAGGAATTCCTTGTTACGACATAGAAAACAGCGATTACGTTTTGGCAATCGGTGCGAATATCTTGGAATCATGGGGAACAGTCGTCAGTAACCGCAGGGCTTTTGCAAAACGTTCCGAAAACGGAAGTTCTGATGTTAAAGCAAAGTATGTTTTCGCCGGTGCTATGCAAAATAATACCGCCGCCGGGGCTGATGTCTGGTTACCTTTAAAACCGGGAACAGAAGCAATACTTGCCCTAGGAATCGCCAATCAACTGATTGCTCTTGGGAAAAATGCCGACCTTCAAGGTTTTGATGAGTTTAAGGCTTTAGCTAAAGAATATAGCCCGGAAAAAGTACAAGCACTCACAGAAACCCCTGCCGAAAAGATTAAAGAAATAGCTTTGGAATTAAGCAAAGCCAAAAAACCTCTGATAATTTGCGGTTCAGGTTTTAGTCAAGGTGGCGGAACGGCTCCATCTGTCTTGGGCTTTACTCTTAACTTGATGTTATCTGGTTTAAACGCTGATGGCGGAATTAAGTCTGTTGCCAATAAAGCCGATATTATGAGTGGTGCGACTAAGCTTCAAGACTTGTTACAAAAAGACCTTGTGGCTTATATGAATAGTGGAAAAATGCCAAAAGCCATGCTGTTTTATGAAGCAAACCCAGCTTTTGCCTTACCGAATACTGCGAAAGTTAAAGAAGCTCTAAGTAAGGTCGAGTTTAAAGTTTCGTTTAGCACATTCTTAAATGAAACTGCCGAACTTTGCGATTTAGTCTTCCCTATTCCAATGGGGCTTGAAAGAATCGATGATTCTTATGCTCCTTTTGGTGCAAATTCTCTGTTTTACAGTTTAACTACGCCTGTATTAAAAACGCCTCTTGTAGATGCTCGTCCTTTTGATGAGATTTTAATAAAAGCAGCCGGAAGTTTAGGCTATAGCCTTAATGTAAAAAGCCTTGCCGATGCCATAAAAATTAAAATCGACTCTCTTGGTGCTGACCCTAAAAAATTAGCACAAGGAAAAGCCTTTATAGACAATCAGACAACAAACGAAGCTTTAGAGCTTAACGCCGACCTTATTAAAAGCATAACACCTCAAAAAGCTAAAGACCCTCAAGAACTTGTCTTGGCTCCTCAGTTTACTTTAAATATGGGTGTCTCAGTAACGGGAATTCCTCCTTTCAACACAAAAACTATCCCTGCCAACCAATTGAAAGGTAAGGAGATGTTTGTATTTTTAAATAAAACAACTGCTGACAGATTAGGTTTTATTGAAGGTAGCCCGATAAAAATAACCAATACAAACAACCCGGAACAAAACCTTAGAGCAAGAGTACATCTCTTTGAGGGCATAGTTAATAACGCTATTGGCATAAAACTTGGTTTTGGACACTCTGCATTTGATGAATTTAGCCAAAACAAAGGCTATAATCCGATGGAGATAATGTCAATAAACACAGAGCCGGGAACGAATATCACAACTTGGACTCAAACCGGCGTTAAAGCTGAAAGAGGTTAACCATGTCATCAGTAAAAGAATTTAAAGTCAAATGGGGTATGGCTATAGACCTCGATAAATGTACAGGTTGTGGGGCTTGTATGGTTTCATGCCAAGCGGAAAACAATCTTGCTCCCGTAGCCGATGCTTCAAATAAAACACGCGTCTTAAACTGGCTTTTAGTTTACGAACTTTCCAACGAAAAGGCATATCCGGATCACGATATTGCTTATTTGCCTCGTCCTTGTCAACAATGTGGCGGGTCTCACGGAGTTCCTTGCGTTTCTGTCTGTCCGGTTATCGCAACAGAGAAGGGTGAAGAAGGTGGTATCGTTAGCCAGATTTATCCACGCTGTATAGGTTGCAGATATTGCATGGCGGCTTGCCCCTTCCATGCTCGTTATTTTAACTGGTTTGACCCTAAGTGGCCGGTTGGAATGGATAAAACTTTGACTCCTGATGTTTCTGTTCGCCCACGCGGTGTTGTTGAAAAATGTACTTTTTGCCATCATCGTTTTATGCAGGCGAAAGATAAAGCCATTGTTGAAGGCAGAGACCCGGAAAAACTTAACGACGGCGATTATGTTACTTCATGTACGGAAGCTTGCCCCAACAACGCAATCGTCTTTGGTGATATAAATAACCCGGAACATAAAATACATGAACTGGTTAAAAATCCTAACGCATTCAGATTGTTATCAAAACTAGGGATAGAAACCCAAGTATATTACCTTTCTTCTCGTGAATGGGTAAGAAAATTGGGCGATCATGACATATTAAATTCAAAGGTCAGGGGGTAGATATATATGGAAACAACTAACTACAACCTCCCTGCTGATGCCAGATTTTTTCCTGAGGGCTGTACACGCTGTTCATTAACACAGTTTTTAGCCTGGATGGGCGGTATTTCTCTTATATTTTTATGGGGATTATACGCAGCTTTTCTCGTATTAAGCCAAGGTCTCGGCACAACAGGATTAGACGATTATTTCGGATTCGGTCTTTGGATTACCTTTGACCTTGCAGTAATTGCACTCGGAGCAGGAGCTTTTTTTACCGGTTTATTACGCTATATTTTCAATATTGATCCGTTAAAAAACATAATAAATTTAACAGTTATCGTTGGTTTTTTATGTTATTCCGGAGCAATGTTGGTCTTAGTTCTTGATATAGGACAACCCTTGCGTGCTTGGTTTGGTTATTGGCACGCAAACGTTCACTCCATGCTCACAGAAGTTATCTTTTGTATTACTTGCTATTGTTTAGTTTTGATTATTGAATATCTTCCAATTGTTTTTGAACAAAAACAAATAAACCGTATTCCGCTTTATCACCATTTGGCTCATAACTTACACGTTGTAATGCCTTTGTTTGCCGGAATCGGTGCCTTTTTATCTACCTTCCACCAAGGTTCTTTGGGCGGTATGTATGGTGTTTTATTTGGACGTTCATATGCGTTTCGTGAAGGTTTCTTTATCTGGCCTTGGACTTTCTTTTTGTTTATTTTATCCGCCGTTGCTTCCGGACCAACTTTCACCATTTTAATTTGTTCTTTAATGGAAAAAATTACCGGGAAAAAGTTGGTTGAATATAATATCAAAGAGTTATTAGCAAAAATCGCAGGCACAATGTTATTAATCTACTTAGTATTTAAGTTTATGGATACTTGGGCTTGGGCTAATAATATTTTACCACGTCATGGTTTTACTTTTAACGATATGTTTTACGGTTGGATTTATGGACGTTGGCTATTATTTGCAGAACTGATCATTTGTGGCGTTGTACCTTGCTATATGTTGTTTAACGCAAAAATACGCAAAAACCCTACTCTGCTATACACCGCCGCAATTTTGGTTTGTATTGGCGTAACGATTAACCGTTATGTACAAACAGTCCAAACTCTGGCTATTCCAATGATGCCTTTTGATAATTGGGCTTTTTATAACCCAAACTGGGTTGAATGGGCAGCAAGTTTTATGATTTTAGCCTACGGAGCTTTAATATTATCGCTCTCTTATCGCTATTTACCAATATTCCCACAAGAACGTAAATTAAATAAATAATATTTCATTATTTATATTATTTCCACTAAAGACGTATAGGTTGCAAAACTTATGCGTCTTTAGTTTTATGCCTTGACTTGTCTTTTTTTATAAATATATCTTATTTATATAATTTATATTTTTAAAAGGTAAAATTTATGATTAAAATTATCCGTGCCAAATTACACGGTATAAAAATAACCGATGCAAGCCTAAATTATAGAGGGTCTATAACTCTTGACCCCGTTCATTGTCGCAAGGCGGGAATTTATCCCCTTGAGTATGTAGATATTTGGAATAAAACAAACGGAAACCGCATTTCAACATATGTAATCTATGGAGAAGAGGGTTCAAATTGTTGCATTTTAAACGGTGCCGCCGCACGTACCTGTCAACCCGGAGACGAAGTTATAATTAGTGCATCAATGTATATTACAAATCCCAAAGAACTTTATGATATTAAACCAACTGTTTTGATCTTTGATGAAAACAACAATATATCAGAAGTGATGCAATATAATGTATATAAAAACAACAACCACGACTTTAACTTTAATATTTTAACCGAAACAGATAACGAAGAATAAAAAACTATAGCACATTATATACTTGTAAAATAATATTATGTATGTTAACCTTAATGAAGATATTGTTCTGATTACACACGAAGTCTACAAATCATGCTAGGAGGGATATAATGAAAGAAGGTCTTTTAAAACTGCTCGGTGTTGCCTTGTTGGTTGCAATGCCTTTTGCTCTTGGACTAAACAAAGTCGCATCAGCCAACACAAACAATGCAGGTATTGAAACTGTTACTGCTCCACAGGTTACTTTAAAAATGTGGCAAGACTCTACTCAAAACGAGCGTTATGCGTTTTTATTGGGTTTTGTCAGTATGCTTGAGCTTGAAAAAGAATGGCAAGGCAAAAAGCCTGTTCCCTTTAGACAAAGCTTAATCGGAACTTGGTCAAAGGCTCTTGATGGTGTAACTGTTAAACAAATGTACGAAACTGTTGAAAACCATATTAAAACTAACCCAGGTGATATAAACGTTACTGTTCTTCAAGTATTATGGTATGATATGGTTCAACCAAAGGTAAATGATATTCTCGCCGCTGAAAAAACAAAACCTCGTACACGCCATTTTCCACCCAAAACCTCACCCAAAACCCCTATTCACAAATAAACAGTAAATAATTAATCATAAGAAGTTAAAGCAGGTAAATATTATGTTCAAAAAAAATATGATGATTTTAAGTTTAATAAGCTTATTAGCAATATCAGCTTGTACAGAGATGAATCAAACTCAACAAGGTGCCTTAAGTGGAGCCGCCGGAGGAGCAGCCGCCGGAGCCGGAATAGCTGCTGTTTCAGGTGGAAGTGTTGGTGTTGGTGCTGCCGTTGGTGGTGCTTTAGGCGGACTCGCCGGTGGCATTCATGGGAATAATCAGCAACACAGACGCTAACTTTAAAGCTCAACCTTACTAAAAAAACTAAAAAGGCTTAGGAAAAACTCCTAGGCCTTTTTTCTTTTACTGTAATAAAAATGTTGTAATAATAAACGTTTTTTTTACAATTCATGAAATTTTGATCATAATTCAAGCATAAATTCAAGACTGTTTACAAACAAATTGAAACTAACAAGATAATTAAATCATTCTAATTTCAAAATCAAACAACACAGCTAACTAGCTGCACTTCTTTAATTAATACAAAATATTATCATTAAAAACAACTTATATTGAAATTATTGTCGCAGAAAAAACATAAAATGAGAGATATTTTGTAACATTCATCTGTAATAGATAGCCGAACAACATATTTAATCTTAATAAGGTTAATTGTTTAGGAGCAATAAAAAAAGATGAAAGAAGAATTACATTTATCAAGCCCAAAAGGCAATATAAATATACAACTCAGACAAAAATGGATGGCAACTTTATCTTGTGCTGAGTTACAGGATTTAGAAGACGCAATCTCATTATTACCAAATACTTTAAGTTATCATTATTTAAAAGCACCGGAAGCCGGCTTAATTATGCTTAAGGCTAAAACCGGCGACAAAAGCCATACGTTTAACATGGGCGAACTATTGGTTACTCGTTGTATCGTTAGCTTAACCTGGGAACAGCAAAGCACCACAGGCTACGCCTTTATTAAAGGAGATAGCCAAAGACACGCCGAATTAGCGGCAGTATATGACGCTTTAATGCAAATAGAAAGCTTTAACAAGATATTATCAACAAAGCTAATCAGCCCACTAAACCTAAAACAAAAAAATAAAAAACAACAGATGACAAAAGAAATAGCTGAAACCAAAGTAGACTTTTTCACTATGGTAAGAGGAGAAGACGAATGAGTATAACTATAGAGCATTCAAACTCTTTATCCCTTTATTCTCAACAGGTTTTTAGGGTTGTGTTAGAGGCTCTCTCTCGCCCTTTAATTAGCCAACAGATTAACTCGGTTGTTGATTGTGATGCTAACAATGCTCCAATTAATCCTATTTTATTCACTCTATGCGATATGGATACTACTGTTTGGATACAAGATAGCCCTAATAAAGCAGAATTGGAAAATTACATACGTTTTTATTGTGGAGCAAAATTAGTAGATAATGCGAATGAGGCTGATTTTGTCATTATTAATGATCCCTTCACTATGCCTGCTTTAGAAAGTTTTAAACAAGGCTCTTTGGAATATCCTGATAAGTCCGCAACTTTATTGATTGTAACCGACTTAAACAACAAAGAGAATAAAGCTAATAAGCTAATAAGCTTTAGCGGCCCCGGCATAAAAGAAGCCATCAGTTATTCTTTTCCTAACTTGCCATGCTCTTTTTGGAAAAATAGAAAAGACCAAGAAGAATGCTACCCACTGGGAGTAGATATTTTATTTGTTGACAGCAATAAAGAAACAGATACATACAAAATAAATATCTTAGGGCTACCACGCAGCACAAGAATTCAAGGATCTGATTCAGAAGACAAACAAGTTCAAGAGGTATCAACATGTATGTAGCTGTAAAAGGTGGAGAAAAAGCGATTAAAAAAGCTCACGAATTGTTAGCCAAAGAACGTCGTGGAGCTTTAACAAGTTTGGAATTAGAAATTGAACAAATAAAAGAACAACTTTCTTTAGCCGTAGACAGAGTCATGGCGGAGGGTTCTTTATATGATAAAAACTTGGCGGCTCTGGCTATTAAACAGGCTCGTGGAGATTTAGTCGAAGCGATATTTTTATTGCGTGCTTATAGAACGACTTTAATGCGTTTTGGAACTTCCCAAGCTCTAAACACAGAAGCTATGCAAATAAAAAGACGTATTTCGGCTACTTATAAAGATATTCCCGGCGGTCAAGTTTTAGGGGCTACTTTTGATTATACTCATCGCCTCCTTGATATGAACTTAATGCAAACAAGCAAAGAGTCTGCCAAAGAGTCTTCTGGCAATCAAAATAACGCAGGCCTTGAAAAAGATATAAACAGCCTTGAACCTTTATTGGAAGAAAACAATTATCCTAAAGTGCTTTCATTTTTAGAAAAAGAAAAATTATTACAAACGCCTAATGCTCATCAACAAGCAGAAAACAGCGAAGCTAAAGACTTAACGAGAGACCCTTTAACCCTGCCTGCCGGTCGTGATTTGAGATTACAAAACTTAGCTCGTGCAGACGAGGGTTTATTATTGGCGTTAGCTTATTCTACTCAGCGTGGTTTTGGCTCAACCCACCCTTTTGTCGGTGAAATTCGTATCGGTATTATAGAAGTAAGTTTTATTCCCGAAGAGCTTGGTTTTGAAGTGGTTGTGGGAGAAATAACCATTACAGAATGCGAAACCGTGAATAAGTTTCAGAACAACAAAAGCCAAGAAGCGTATTTTACAAGAGGTTATGGTTTAGCTTTTGGAGAAAACGAACGCAAAACAATAAGCATGGCTTTAGTTGACCGCTCCTTGCAATCAAAAGATTTAGGAGAAGAAATCAAAGCCCCGGCACAAGATGAAGAGTTTGTTTTATATCATAGCGATAATGTTGAAGCTTCCGGATTTGTACAGCATTTAAAACTGCCTCACTATGTTGACTTTCAGGCTGAACTCTCGCTGGTCAGAGCTTTGAATGCCACAAATAAATAATCATATTAAAGATAGATAGAGAATAAACTATGCTTAATGTTACCTTAGATAACGTAGAAAAAAATATAAAAATCACAGATAACCAAGATAAAAAAAATAACATAAGTTCTGGTTATAACTTTGCTTATCTTGATGAACAAACAAAAAAAATGTTACGCCGTTCTATTTTAAAGGCGGTTTCCATTCCCGGTTATCAAGTGCCTTTTGGCGGGCGAGAAATGCCCATGCCCTATGGTTGGGGAACAGGTGGAATACAAATAACAGTGGCAATTTTAGGAAAAAGCGATGTTTTAAAAGTTATAGATCAAGGCTCTGATGATACAACTAACGCTGTATCTATAAGAGCCTTCTTTGAAAAAGTCGCCGATATTCAAACTACTACAAAAACAGATGATGCTTCAATAATACAAACACGCCATAGAATTCCCGAACTGCCTTTAAAAGAAGGGCAAATTATGGTTTACCAAGTCCCTATTCCCGAGCCTTTACGCTGGTTAGAATCTAGCGAAGTAGAAACTCGCAAGATGCACGCCCTTGAAGAATACGGAATAATGCACGTTAAATTATACGAAGACATTGCTAAACATGGTGAAATCGCTACAAGTTACGATTATCCTGTTCTGGTAAATAATCGTTATATTATGAGTCCTTCTCCTATCCCAAAATTTGACAATGATAAAATTCATCAAAGTCCGGCACTTCACCTATTTGGAGCAGGCAGAGAAAAGCGTATTTACGCAGTTCCGCCTTATACCGATGTGAAAAGTCTTGATTTTGAAGATTACCCTTTTGAAGTGCAAAAATGGAATAAACCTTGTGAAATATGTGGTGCAACCGACAGTTATCTTGACGAAATAATCACAGATGACAATGGCTCTCGCATTTATGTTTGTTCTGATACTGATTACTGCTCTACACGCTTAGAAGAAGCCCAAAGAGGAAAACATGACTAACAGCTTAAACATTCAAACAGAAACAAAACCTCAACAACAGGCTAATTTAAACAATGATATACTCTTAAAAGTAGAAGATGTATCATATTATTATGGAAAACGCCTGGGCTGTAAAAATATATCTTTCGATTTATATCCGGGTGAAGTGATTGGAATAGTTGGAGAATCAGGTTCAGGAAAAAGTACCCTGCTTAATCTCTTATCCAGTAAGTTTAAACCGACAACAGGTAAAATTATCTATTCCAATGGCATGGAAGAATACGATATTAATGCATTAAGTGAACATATTAAACGAGCTTTATTAAGAACAGAATGGGGCTTTGTACACCAAAACCCAAGAGATGGTCTGCGTATGCAGGTTAGTGCCGGTGGTAATATTGGCGAACGTTTAATGGCATGTGGCAACAGGCATTATGGAAATATACGCAAAACAGCTTTAAACTGGCTGGAGCGAGTAGAAATTGCAGCTGATCGTGTTGATGATACTCCAAAGTCTTATTCAGGCGGTATGCAACAGCGTTTACAGATAGCCCGCAACTTGGTTTCAAACCCACGTTTGGTTTTTATGGACGAACCAACAGGCGGTTTAGATGTTTCCGTTCAGGCAAAAATCTTGGATTTATTGCGTAACTTAGTAAGAGATATGAATTTATCTGTAGTTTTAGTAACCCATGATTTAGCAGTGGCAAGGCTTTTAGCCCACCGCTTAATTGTTATGCGTAAAGGCGAAGTTATAGAAAGCGGACTTTCTGATCAAGTGCTTGATGATCCACATCATGAATACACTCAGCTCTTGGTTTCTTCTATTTTACAGGGCTAAAAACTTTTTAATCAATCAACTTAAAATAGCTATATAATATTTAAGAGATAAAACAATGTTAGAAAATAATGAATTAAAACCTAGTGTGATTGTAGAAAAGCTTTATAAAGAGTTTATTCTGCATACACAAGGTGGTATTAAAATTAATGCCTTTACAAATCTAAATCTAAAAGCCTTCGCAGGAAAATGCCTCGCTTTACATGGTCAATCAGGAGCGGGAAAATCAACGCTCTTGCGTTCGATATATGCGAACTACAAACCTTGTTCGGGTAAAATTTTAATTAAGCATCAAGGCGATTATACAGATATAGTTTCAACAACGCCAAGAACAGTTTTAAATATACGAAAAGACACAATGGGTTATGTTAGCCAGTTTTTAAGAGTTATACCCAGAGTATCCAGCTTAAATATAGTAGCCGAACAGCTAACGACCCAAGGCGAAACTTATGAAAACGCACTAAAAAAATCCGCTCAACTTTTAGAAAGGCTCAGAATACCTAAACGCCTATGGAACTTAGCTCCCGCTACTTTTTCAGGTGGCGAACAACAGCGTATCAACATAGCCAGAGGGTTTATCCGCTCTTATCCTATTTTGTTGCTCGATGAACCAACAGCTTCTTTAGACGCTTTAAACCGCCAAACGGTTATTGAATTAATTCAAGAAGCCAAGCTTAATGGTACGGCAGTTATAGGGATTTTCCATGATGCTGAAGTAAGAGACGCTGTCGCAGATGATATTTTTGAAATGCAATCAGAGGTAAGTTATGCCTAAAGAACTTTGTTTTATTAATGCTAAAGTGGTTACGCCACAAAATGTTATAAACGGTTATGTTATTGTTAAAGATGGTATTATTAAAGAAGTAGGAGAAGGTACTCTAAACCATATCTCTAAAGTCAATGGAAATTGCCACATAGAAGATATGGAAAACGATTACTTAATTCCCGGCTTAGTCGAGCTACACACTGATAACCTAGAAAAACACTTAGAGCCAAGAGCCGGAGTTTTATGGTCTTCTTCTCGTAATGCTTTTTTAGCTCATGATGCTCAACTCGCCGCCGCCGGTATGACTACCGTATTAGATTCTTTGTCTGTAGGTGAATATCACTCCAAAAAACAAAGAAGTAAAATGCTGGAGATGTCAATACAGGCTCTGAATGAAGTTAGAGAACATAAAGGGACAAGAGTTAATCATTATTTACACCTGCGTTGTGAAGTTTCTGACCCTCAAATGCCGGAACTTTTTAATGCACTCATCAGCGAGCCGGACTTACGTCTTGTTTCTTTAATGGATCATACCCCCGGTCAAAGACAATTTGCGAATGAAGAAAATTATAGAACTTATTATCAATCTTCTTTTCAGTGGACTGACGAAGAGTTTCAAGAGCGAGTTGTTGAGTTAAAAGAAATTCAAAAACATTATGCTAAAAAACATGAAGCACAAATTATTGCTTTTTGTAGACAAAACAATATAATTTTAGCTAGCCATGATGATGCGTGTACTAGTCATATTGATGATGCAATTAGTGCGGGTATCAAAATAAGCGAATTCCCCACAACTATGCAGGCAGCAAAATATGCTGTAGATAAAGGGTTATTAACCATTATGGGTTCGCCTAATATTATGCGTGGGGGGTCTCACTCCGGCAATATCTCGGCTCTTGCTGTAGCTAAAGAAAATGCACTCTGTATTTTATCTTCAGATTACGCACCGCATAGCCTTTTACCTGCTGCCTTTATTTTATATGAAGAAAATGTATTTGACCTGCCAACGGCAATTAATTTAATTACTAAAAACCCGGCAGAAGCAGTAGGCTTAAACGACCGAGGAGAAATTCTCCAAGGAAAAAAAGCAGACTTGGTAAGAGTCGCTTGTAATCAAAAACAAACAAATGATTCATATCCTTATCAATTACCGGAAGTTCGCACTGTCTGGAATAATGGTATAAGAGTTATTTAATATTTTTTTATAAAGCATTGTTAATATTATCTCCAATTTACAGTTAATATATCTCCAATTCACAGAGGGTTAAAATGAAAGGTTGCTTAGTATACGTGGTAGGAGCCTCAGGTGTTGGTAAAGACAGCTTATTAAATTATGCCAAAGAATATTTTGAAAAAAGCAAAGATAAACAAAACTTCAAATTTGTCCGCAGGTATATTACTCGCCCTGCAGATGTAAAAAACGAAAACAACCGCTTTGTATCTGCGGACGAATTTGAACAATTGGAACAAGATAACTTTTTTAGCATGAGTTGGAAAAGTCATGGTTTAAGTTATGGAATAAGCAAAGAGATTGATGGGTGGCTACAAAATGGCGACACAGTGATTCTAAATGGTTCTCGCAACTATTTAAACACTGCTATCGCAAAGTACCCTAACTTAACGCTTATTCTTATAACCGCCAGCCCGGAAGTATTAAAAGACCGCTTAATGTCAAGAGGGCGTGAAGACTTAGAAGGCATAAGGGAAAGAATGCAAACACAGCGTTTAAACCTCTCTAATGTGAAGCGTCTTATAACTATTGATAATTCCGGCGAACTCAAAGACGCACAACAATTATTTATACAAGCCTTAGAATAAATCAGTAAATAATTTAGCATATATTTTGTAAAAAATACCTTTAAGAACACAAAAACAATAAAGCTGACAAAATTCCGTAACAATCATCTTGTAGTTTCCTTATTAGAAAAGATTAAAAACATAATTCGTTATGTTTATGACTCCGTAACTTAAAAAAAGTTTTTTAAGCTGAATACGGAAATTCGTAAAACTAATCTGACTATAAAAAGGTAACTACAATGATTAAAATAAGTAATTTTTCTCGTACATTTGGCTCTCACAAAGGCCTTGATAACGTCAATATTAACATTAAAGCCGGAGAAATGGTCGCATTAATTGGTGCATCAGGCTCAGGAAAATCGACATTATTAAGACATATTGCCGGCATTATGGCTGGAGATAAAGATAATGGGCGTATTAGCGTTTTAGGTAAAAACATCCAAAAAGGTGGGAAAATCTCAAAAACAGTGCGTAAAAGTCGCACAGATATTGGTATGATTTTTCAACAGTTTAATTTGGTAGAACGCTTATCAGTTCACACAAATGTCATGCTTGGTGCTTTAGGCAGACTGCCTTTATGGCGTAGCTGTTTGGGTTTATTTCCTAATGATGTAAAAGAACTTGCGTTCCAATCTTTAGATAGAGTGGGCATCGTAGAAAAATCTTTTAACAGAGCATCAAAAATTTCAGGCGGACAACAACAAAGAGCCGCCATAGCTAGGGCTTTAGTACAATATGCAAAATTATTGTTGGCTGATGAACCTATCGCTTCTCTTGATCCTGAATCTTCTCGTAAGGTGATGGAAATACTCGCTGATATTAATAAAAGTGATGGTATTACAGTGCTTGTTACTCTACACCAAGTAGATTACGCAATAAAATACTGCCCTAGAACTATTGCTTTAAAAGACGGCAAGGTTGTTTATGATGGTGATTCGAGTGCGTTAACACCAGCTTTTTTAAAAGAAATTTATGGTGCTGCTAGTGAAGAAATGTTCGCATCAGCAGTCGATAATAATGAATCTTCTTCTTTTGAGCGTTTAAAAGCTAAACACGAGCTATCTTTATTAGCTGTGTAATCTCTTCTTTTAACCAAATTATAGTACTTAATTAAGGAGTAACTATGTTAAAACGTGTGATATTTTCTATTGTCTGTTTAGTAGCAACTTTTGTTTTTTCCGGTATCGCTATTGCAAAAGAGATAAAGGAATTAAACTTTGGTATTATTAGTACCGAATCATCTCAAAACCTTAAGCAGAACTGGGAGCCTCTTTTAAAAAGAATGGCAGAAGAGACTGGCTATAAAATAAATGCTTTTTTTGCTCCTGATTATGCCGGTATTATTACAGCTATGCAATACGGTAAAGTACAATTAGCTTGGTTTGGTAACAAATCAGCTATTGAAGCTGTTGACCGTGCTGATGGCGAAATATTCGCACAAAGCATGGACGTAGCCGGCGTAGGTGGATATTATGCTAAACTGATTGTTAATAAAAACTCTCCTTTAAATTCAGTTGAAGATGTTCTTAAGAATGCAAAAAATCTTACTTTTAGCAATGGCGACCCAAACTCAACCTCTGGCTTTGTAGTGCCTGGTTATTATGTTTTTGCTCAAAATAACGTAGACCCTAAAAAAATATTTAAACGTACTTTAAGTGCAAACCACGAAACCAATGCTTTGTCTGTTGCGAACAAACAAGTTGATGTCGCTACTTGTAACAACGAAACTTTAACCAATATTGGTAACAGACAACCAGCCAAATTAGCCGAAATCAAAGAAATCTGGACTTCTCCTTTAATTCCTAGCGATCCTTTAGTATATCGTAAAGACTTACCTGCCGACGTAAAAGAAAAAATTAAAAACTTTTTCATAACTTTTGGAGTAGAAGGTAAAGATAAGAGATATGCAGAAGACAAAGAAATTCTTAAAAAACTTGAATGGGCACCATTTAAAGCCGCTACAAACGACCACTCTCTCCCTATTCGTCAGCTCGAACTATTTAAAACTAAATTAAAATATGAAGGCGACACTAAAATGGCTCCTGAAGAAAAAGCAGCTAAAATTAAAGAAATTGACCTTGCTTTAGATAAATTAAACGCACGCTTAAAAGAACTTGGTAAAAGCTAAATAACAGATTGTAACAAAACAGCTCTTATATAACTTATAGGAGCTGTTTAGTTTAAAGGACTTTAAATAATGACGACTACTGAAAAAAAGATGTTAACAACTATGAATGCTCAAAAATTTTCTTATTCAAAATTGTTTTTATGGGGTATATTTTTTACAATTTTAGCTTGGGCATATAATGGGGCAGATATTCGCCCTTTAGCTTTGTTTAATGATGCCGGTAACATGGCACATCTTGCAAAAGAATTTTTCCCACCTGATTTTCGTGATTGGGAATTATATGTAGAAGAGATGTTAATTACTATACAACTCGCTATTTGGGGTACTGTCTTGGCTGTAATTTTCGCTATTCCCTTTGGGATATTAAGCTCAGAAAATATTGTACCTTGGTGGGTTTATCAACCTGTCAGGCGTTTGATGGACGCTTGTCGCGCTATTAATGAAATGGTATTTGCTATGCTTTTTGTTGTAGCCGTTGGCTTAGGGCCTTTTGCCGGTGTTTTAGCTTTATTTGTGCATACAACCGGCGTTTTAGCCAAGCTTTTTTCTGAAGCGGTAGAAGCGATAGACCCTCAACCGGTAGAAGGCATTAGAGCCACAGGTGCTGTCGGCATTGAAGAAGTAATTTATGGAGTTATTCCACAAGTATTGCCTTTATGGATTTCTTTTACACTTTATCGCTTTGAATCAAACATAAGATCGGCTACTGTTGTTGGTATGGTTGGAGCTGGCGGTATCGGTGTTATTTTATGGGAGCTTATTCGTGGATTTTACTTCGCCCAAACTGCTGCCGTTATGTTTATTATTATCGTCGTTGTTATTGTTTTTGATATGATTTCTCAACGCATACGCAAATATTTTGTATAAATATACTTAACGCCCTGATAACTTTTAACAATAATTATTGAATAAACCTATGCCCAAACGTTATGCCCTTTATTTTGTTCCCCAACAAAAGACCTTACTCTCAGCTTTAGCTAACGGTCTATTGGGGCGAGATATTTTTTCAAATACCTCAGTGCCTTTTCATTGTTTCAAAGAAATATCTCAACAAGAATTAGAAATAGCAACGGAAGAACCACGCAAATATGGTCTACACGCTACTCTAAAAGCTCCTTTTTATTTAAAAGATAATATGACGGAACAGGGGTTATGCCTCGCATTAGAAGAATTTAGCAAAAAGCAAAGCAGTGTTTACTGCCCTAAGCTGAATCTAAAAAACATTGATAACTTCCTCGGATTAACACCAGCTGTTTTAACAAAATCAGAAATAAACGCACAAGAAGAGATAAGTTGTTTTGCTTTTAATATTGTAAAAGAATTTGATAAATTTAGAGCTGAATTATCAGAAGCTGATTTAATACGCCGAAAAAAACAACTCTTAAGTTTAAAACAATTAGAATATTTAGAGCGTTTTGGTTATCCTTTTGTGGCTGATGAATACAGGTTTCATCTCACTTTAACCTCACGCATTCTTGACACAGAAAAGAATAAAATCTTTTTCAATGTGTTTCAAACTTACCTTAAAGAAGTTTTAGACCAAGCGTTGTTTATTGATAATATTACTCTTTGTGTTCAAAGCGAAGAAACAGATAATAAATTTAAAGTTCATACCGTGTT